>JAGQOZ010000112.1 GCA_020426955.1 Planctomycetales bacterium | reverse complement strand
TTTAGCCACTTCGATAGTCGCGACCATCTTGCCGACGCAACAATCATTGCCCACAGCGTGGATGCGTAAACAATCTTCGCGGATTCCTTGGCGAGTGGCGCAGTCTTTTTCGTGGTTCTTGCGCACGTCATGAATGGTGGCACCGCTGGTTTGGGCGATCGAGATAAATTCGGGGTCATCTGAAATGAATTCGTGCAGTCCGGAAAGCACTTGCATGCCTTTGGCCAAGGCAGTTTTGATGATCTGTCGCCAATCAGCAGGAATTCGGCCACCGGAGGGCGCGATGCCAATTGCCAAGACGTTTGCTTCGGGGACGTCGTCCAGTTTCCCGACGACGGGGATCGAACCGCCGACGCCCAGTAGTTCGCCCGAAGTGTTGCCGACCTGAGTCGAATCCAGTAACGCGACGACTTCTTCGGGCTTGTAACGAATCAAGCTAGTAGCGGTCTTGGCCGTTACCGGTTCGGAATGTCCTTGGGTAAGTATTACGACGCGGCGGTCAGGCATCGAAGTCATAATCCTGCGTTCCAGCAAAGTGAAAAATGTGGTGAGACTCGTTCCGGTCCTAGAATACGCTTTTTCCGCACGATGGAACAGTTGGTTACGGGGTCCTACTAGGAACGTCAATCGGATATCATTAAGGGACGGAGGAACGTGGGACTGGATCAATTTGTCTGGTCAGCGATTCCTGATTCGATGGAATTGAAAAAAGAGTGTAGCGAGCGAATTCATGAATATTCTGCTGGTTGAAGACAATGTGGCGACAGCGGAAGCACTGAAGCACGCCTTGACCGAAGAGTCTTTTCATGTGGTTTGGCTGGAAGATGGGGTCGACGGTCTGCAGCAAGCCAAGCTCGGCGAATTTGACTTGGTCCTATTGGACATCAACTTGCCCAAACTCGATGGTATCAATCTGCTGAAAACACTCCGTGAAACTCGATCCGACGTTCCCGTGATCATGGTCACGGCTCGATCCTCGTTAGAAGACCGGATCACCGGCTTGGATGCTGGCGCGGATGACTATTTGGTGAAACCGTTTTCGTTTGAGGAATTGTTGGCCAGAATCCGAGCGGTCATGCGGCGGCCGGGAGCCAGGACCGATCCCATCTTGCGCTATGGCGAACTGATCTTAGATCCAGCCAAGGGACAAGTCACTTTCGGCGAAGATCGAATTCACCTGTCCGCTCGCGAATTTTCGCTGCTCCGCGTTTTTATGACGCAACCCGAAACCGTGCTCAGTCGTGAACAAATCCAAGAACTCGTTTGGCATTCTAAATACGATGGGCGTTCCAACGTGGTTGACGTTTACATCAACTATTTGCGAAACAAGCTGGAAGTAAAAGGTCGGCCTCGGTATGTGCACACGGTCCGAGGCCAAGGCTACGTGCTCACCAAAAAAACAACGACGGAACTGCCTGAAAACTAGTCGAGCGGATTGGTTTGGTGGTGTAGACATTACGCTGGGCCACTGTTCGGCAGCACGTCTTCTGGAGCAAACAGTTGCGATGCCACACCCTTGGATGTAGCATAACACGCATCGTTTATCCGGACTTTTCGTTCGTTCGATCTTTATCAATCCCATGGGAATTGCCAACATGCATCGCACTGTATTCGTTTTCGCCACAATCTTACTGGGTACCTTTTTGCTGGCTTCTGAAGTTCGCGGAGGCGAAGAAGAGAAGTTATTACGAGTGTTGCTGATCACGGGTGGTTGTTGTCACGATTATGATTTTCAGACCAAGCAGTTGATTCAAGCGTCGATGGACGAAGGTCATAAAATGGAATGGACCGTCATCAATGAAGGCGGCAAGGGGACGCGAGCGAAGATTGATCTGTACAATAACCCCAACTGGGCGGACGGCTATGACGTCGTAGTGCATAACGAATGCTTTGCGGATACTTCGGACCCAGAATACATTCGCAAAATCACCAAGGCGCACCATGATGGCGTTTCTGCCGTGGTGATTCACTGCGCCATGCATACCTACCGTTCGGCCAAAATTGATGACTGGCGAGCATTCTTGGGTGTTACCAGTCGTCGGCACGATCACCAGTCCAAGTATCCTGTCAAAGTAGTTGCGGCCGACCATCCGATCATGAACGGTTTCCCCGCCAACTATGTCACGCCGATGGACGAACTTTACATCATTGAACACGTTTGGCCGGAAACCAAAGTCTTGGCTACGTCCACCAGCGAAAAAAACGGCAAAGCGCATCCCGTCATGTGGACCAACCAGTACGGGAAAGCTCGAGTCTTTGGTACCACCTACGGTCATTCCAACGATACGTTTTCTGACAAGGTTTTCTTGCGAACCGTCATCCAAGGTATTGTTTGGGCGGCAGAAAAAGACGCCAACGAATAATGCCAATAGCCGCCGGTGACAACCAACTTCAATAATTCTAATTTGCTGGCGGCGCACTATCGTCCTGTTGGAACGCGGGGACCGGATTGTTCCGCTGCACTCGCGGATAGGACAAAGTGTGTCCAAGCGCGAAGTACCACACCAAATGCAATGGCCCCGTGCCAACCGGAACAGCATTCGAACGAACCAGATAAACGCCTGCGTAACAGTCTCGCAGAGTTTGCCGGTCTTTGTCCGCTCCGATCCACAGCAGACTGATAACCGGGGTGAATGGCCAATACAGGATCAGCAGCAGGCGAACGTGCATCGCCCATAGCGACGGTCGGTTGCCTTGCAGATCCACAATTTTGACGTCCAGTAAACGGTAACCAACGGTTCGCCACTTGCTGCGTTTCAATTGTGTGAGATAGATCCAACTAAACAGCAGCACGCCCATCCACGCGATGATCGCAAGAACACGAGGGTCCTCTTCGCCTGAAAACACCAGAAGAATACCGGCCAGGACAGCCACAAGAAACGCAATCACCAACAGTGCCAACAGCACCAAGCAATCGACAATCCAGATCAACAGTCGCCGCACGATGCCCGGATAGGCTTGTTCGTCAAAATAGACTCCGTCTCCCAACGAGCGTTCTTGCACCATCGCCAAACCCCTTGCCCGACTTCAAACGCCAGTGCCAGCCGCACTGGACGATCTTCGCAATTCTAGTTCGGCGAGAAGAGTTCGCAAATATGGCGAATTGCCACGTGATCCTGAAACTCGCTAATCCGCGTCACCTTTTTCCATTGCTGGGAACTGCCGATAATTTCCGAATGGCGAATGCGAATGAGTTGTTCAAGCTACTTACCGCGTCTTACGCTGTTTGCGCGTAGGCTTGGGTGCGTCTGGCATGGGTAGCATTGGTTCATTTGGCTGATTTGAGCCAAGCCTTTGCGACTTGGTTTGACACTCGCGCGAATCGAGAGGTCAAAGAGAGGTCAAATGGGACACAGACAATTCGAGGTCCGACGTGGAATTTGTGATGAACCATATTTACGGGAGGAAAAAAGCTTGCCGGGTTTGGGAGTTCCACAGTCAGCGGCGACGTAGTAGATATACTCCTAACGTTGATCGCAAGAGTAATTCCAGAAACACCTTATGTTCTTGTTAATTAGAAACCGCAATGACGATAGAATATGGACCTTTCACAGATGTGTTTAACGAGAACGCGCCTATCTTTCCGGATCAGGTCGGATTGCCTCGGTCTGAAGCCGATGCAAAGCGAATTTTGGCCGAAAGATGGACATCAACAGTTCCTGAATTGGAGCGATTTTCCAAGTTCTTGCTGTCTGAGTTCACTCCTGCTGGTCTCGCTCATTGTTACTTCGATGCATACCGAAATTATCATCACCACTCGTGGGGAATATGGGTTGCTTCACAGACTGGAAACGAGAATGCACTTGTTCCGGTGGCTGATTCGACGCCCTTGGTGCCAAACGGTTTTGAAAACGCTGCGCCTGTAATTCTTCCAGAGCTTGTTCGAATGTTCCATCAGGTTATCTTCATCAAGCAATCTGGTCGTGCTGGTCTTGACTTTACATTTCCGTTTCGATTCATAGACATGGATACAATGGGGGTAGAGGAATGTGATGTCCGCTTCTTATGGATCTGCGGCGAACTAGTACTTCTTGGAACCAATGGTGTCGTATATTCATTCCAAACAGAGCAATATGTATTGCTTCCAATAGCGCCTAGTCTCTTAGCGTATTTAGACTTGTTAGTGGAACGAAGAACTATCAATTTCTCAGGAGATTGGGATTGGGGAGATCAATATCCGCCGGGGACCATACGAACGTATTGAGGTAATGCCGGTTTCACGGACAGGTGAGTATCTTCGAGGACATAGGTTTTTCAAGTTTATGGTCAGGCATCACTTCGTATGGATGCCTGCGTGAATGTGTGTAGCGGTGAGATTACGATGGACTATCCGTTTTTTAGCGGGATAGAGGTATTTGCAGAGGGATGCTTCGGTGGCTGCTTCAGATATCAGCTTTCATTCACAATATTGGGGCGGGAGCGGCATGTCCGAGGACTATAAAGTAAAAGACTTGCCAGGACATAGTGGTAGGGCAATTAAAGCGTTCCTAATTGCTTGCTCGCCAATTTGGATCGCCCTGATCGTTACTGGATTTATCTTGAAATCCATCATCGCGTCGATCGCGGCACTGATAGTATTGCTTCCGTTTGCACTTCGATTCTTTTACTCAGTTGCGCTTAGAGCGACTTGTCCGTCGTGCGGACAAAGACTCACATCATCGCCCTGGAAGGCAAAGAGCAACGAGATGCACACTTTTAGGTGTGACAGTTGCAAAATAACCTGGAAGTCACATCTTTACCAAAGCGGCTACGACTAGGAGTAAGAATTCGTTAAGTGCCATCCACAAACCATCTTCATCCACCGTGCCATTTATGCAACCCATCCATCGTGCCATTTGCCATTCGTGCCACCCACCAAGCGTCTTCACCAACCAAACGTCGTCCTGGGCAGCACCAACCGCACTCGGCAGGAGCCGATGACGGCACGACGGACCGTTCCTGCTACCTTAAACGCAACAGTTGCAGGCTCACTCCGTGAGCCGTCCTAACTTTGCGGCGGCTTGCGACCCAGCTAACTGGCGGTTTGTGCCGCCCACCCAACAATTGCGACACACCAAGTTCGTAAGCGTATTTGCTCAGCAGGAGCTTCGGTCTCCCGGGATTTGACCGGGGAAGAAACCGCTTTCGATATGAACACGCTCACTGATCGACTATTTCGATCTTTTAGCGACGATATGATGACGGCAAATTGGCTTGGCGGAGGCTGGCTCCTGACAGCCGACGACTTGGAAGAGTATTTCGAGAATATACCAGGTGCATCGCTGGGCGTAGCTATTCGAACTACGGCTGCCGGCGCACCGCCGGGGCGAATGGAGTTTGAGTTTGAACGTCCAGTTCGTCGCTTTGGGCTGCTCGTTTCATCACCATCGCGGGCCGGCTGGGAGTTGACAGCGTTTGATTCCGCCGGACAAAGCATCGGTGTTGTCCAAGGTGTAATGCCTGCGAGAGACCTTGCGTTCTTTTTGGGTGGCGAATTCTCTACGCCCGCCAGTCGAATCGAGATTTTCGCACACATCGGCAATCGACAGAATTACGTATTCGACGACATATATTACGAAACAGCCACATTCGCTGTGCCCTTTGTCGACGACTTCTCGTCGTATCAGCCAGGACGTTCATTTCCACCATTCGACCGAGTGTATCCGCAGTCCGTTGCGGGCGAACTGTCCAACTGGGCAGCTAGTGGAACGTTTGCGGTTCGAGCAATTGAACAGACCAGTGGCGCAGATGTAGATTACGCAATCGTGCTTGCACCAAGTTTAGATCCAGGTGGACGTGAATCGATAACGACGCGAAAGCCAATTGACGCAAATTTGCTGGACACAAGGTACCGAGTGACTTTTGACGTTGGAACAAATCAGGATGTCGCGAGCAGCAATGTCTCCAGCCTTGTTTTGGAGATAGTCAGGAACGATGGTTCGGTCTTGGCAGAGTTTCAGTCAGACGGCGATGATTCGGACGTCAACTTATTGTCACCCGATTCTTTTGTCTATCGAGGAGACGGCGGCGGGCCAATTAACGTGCGTATTTCAATGTCGAATAACGAAACTTCACAAAGATCATTCGTGCTTGACGATTTTCGAATTGAACAGCTGGTAAACCCGTTAATGGGCGACTTTGACGGTGACTCCGAGGTTGGCCTAGAAGATTTGCGGCGGCTCCAAACCGCTATACACGGAACAGCAGATTTGACGTTCGATCTCGATGGTAATGGAACGGTTGATCAGGTCGATTGGGGCCGAATGGTTGACCAACAGCTAAGAACTTACTTTGGTGACGCCAATCTAGACGGAGAATTCGATTCATCTGACATGATCAAGGTTTTTCAATCCAACGAGTACGAAGATGGTATTGCAATGAATTCGACTTGGGACGAAGGAGACTGGAATGGTGACGGTGATTTTGATAGCAGTGATTTGATTTTGGCCTTTTCTACAGGCGGATACGAAGCGGGACCGCGAACGTCGACGATTGTCGTTCCCGAACCCAAATTCGACGCAATGGCCATCCTCATGCTCGCCCTCGCTTGCTTCTGGCTATGCCGCAACCGCTTCGCAGTTCGCATGAATTTGAATAACCAATGGTTGCAATTTCGACGCGGCACCTATGTTGCCGGACTGTTGTTATGTATTGATGCAACTGCACACGCGGGCTCAATCCGGTTGGATCAAGGCGAACCAGGGCAGATAATCGGACCTCAAGTCTTTGTAACTCCGGACAGTTCGCAAATTATCTATACTGTTCATGGCGAACACCCACGCATTTTGGTGACCGACTTTAGCGGGAAATTATCACGACAAATATCGCTGGATGAACAAGGAGAGTTTCCACCGTATATTGTTTCGGTTCAGATGTCCGATGACGGCCAAAATATCGCCTATATGCGATCTTACAACGGCGGTACGAACGGTCGGCGACAGCAGCTCTATTCGGCAGCAGTAGATGGTTCCTATCAGCGTAGGATTACCAATTTTCCCGAAGGTGGTGTCCTGCAAAACGGCTTTCGCATAAGCCCCAATAATCAGCAAGTTGTTTTCACCGCTTACGAGGATGTGGACCTAATTAGCCGAGTCTATTCGGCATCGCTTGAATCGGGAGATCCTTTTCGAATAAGTCCTAGCAATCCAGGATTTTATGTACCGTCGGCAGATGAATTCATCTTCGTCGATGGTGGTAATTCCATCGTGGGCTTCATTGCTCGAATCGATGGCTCGGGTGTGGCAGTGCCCTACGTATCGAAAATCGATGGCTCTAGCGTAACCGAGTTGCAAGTGGGACTGCGACCAGGCGAACAAATGCCAACGTGGGATTTCACTTCTACGGCAGACGACTCGGCATTGATTATTGGGTCGCACCTGAATGCGTCAGGTGGCGAGTATCACCGAGTACCATTGGACGGTGGGCCGAGTATCGTTATTACGCAGGGACCGCAAGAATTGGAAGCAGGCATGAGAATAATGTCGCCGTCGCGTCGCCAAATGGCCGTCTTTATGACGGAATTTGGTCGATCCGGACGTCAACTTTGGAACTACAACACGGAAACTCTCGAAGGTGTAGCCCTGGTGACGCAGGATGACGAAATTGGCGAAGTCTTCGATGTCTTGTTCACCGACGATGAAGAATACGTTGTCTTCTCAAACGGACCGGAGCGTTTAAAACCCAATTATTTGTCTGTGGTACCAAGTGGCGGCGGCGAGATAATTCGGCTATTCGACGACGGAGGAGCACCGCTCCCTAGGCAGCAGATTCCATTTAACTTGTCGATAACGCCCGACAGCAAGACCGTTTTATTTCAAAGAGATCTAAACGGTGACCAATTGCTGGAACTCTATGCGGTACCGGTAGCTGGTGGCCCGTTTCGACGGATCAACACCTTAGATGATAGCTATGTGATTGAATACAAGATAACACCTGACGGCCAGCGTGTCATTTACGCAGTCTTCGATGAACCGCGAAATCGCTATGATCTGTATTCCGTTCCCGTGGCTGGCGGAGATCCGGAATTGATAAGCGGCAAGTTTACCGGCGATGATGTCAGCTTTTTTGCGAATAATGAAATTGTGATCTCGCCCGATAGCTCGACTGTATTGTTTCGGGCGGTAGATCGAGACCTGGAACGAATAGAACTTCATGCGGCACCCGTCGTGCCGGGAGACTTATCGTTCGATACTCAATTGGGAATCGAAGATCTGGATCTTCTACAACAAGCGATTCGCGATGGATCTATCGACACGCTCTATGACGTCGACGAATCCGGTGAACTAAACATGGGTGACTTAGAGTATTATGTTTCAGGTCGCCTGCATTCCACCTTCGGCGACACTAATCTAGACGGAAGGTTTGACTCCACAGATCTGATACGCGTGTTCGAAGCCAACCAATACGAAGATGAAATATTGGGTAATTCCACGTGGCGCACCGGGGATTGGAATGGCGACGGCGAATTCGATACTTCGGATATGATTTTGGCGTTCCAGTCGGGCGGCTATTCATCGCTAGTACAGAACGTGCCCGAGCCCATGCCAATGGCGAGCGTTTTTGTCGTCCTTTTGCCGTTGCTGCGAAAACGGACCAGTCCAACCAGTCCCCAAATGGCAAATGCTAACGGCAAAGCCCCGGCCGGCTCCGGTACAGTCCGGAGTTGATTTCCCGATTCGTACATTCCGTTGGCAAAGGCGACAACAAGGTCAGAGCTGTCGAAGTCACCGTCACCATTCCAGTCGCCTTCGGTCCAATACGAGTTTCCAGAAATGTCGTCTTCGTATTCACCTGCCGAGAATACTCGGACAAAATCGCTGCTATCGAACACGCCGTCCAGGTTTGAATCACCGTAGCCAATGACGGTGAGCGAATTGTCAGTGTCAGCAGCAAACGCGTCCAGTTTGTTTTCGTACCTCTCGTACAATGGTTGATCGATTCTGAGATTGTCGAGTTTGCCACTTCCTAGTAGGACCGCTAGAGTGACCGGAGCCATATCCGAGAACGCAATACCAACCATGGAAACGGAGTGGGCGGGGGTTTGAGCAATTACGCCAAATGAACTTTGACTAAGCGTCGCGTCGTCCAGAATCAGTGTGTCGATTTCGGGGACGCAGAAACCAATGTATCCTAAGAAACTGCCAGAGAGGGTCTCCTCTTCGCAAACTGTCAAATTCTCAAATTCTGCTCCGGTGAAATTCAGTTCGGAAAGAGGATTGCCCTGGAGGTCAAGGGTTGACAAATTCACCATTCCCGCAAACGCGCCTGGTTCGATGCTGGAAACCTGACTGTCCTCCATTTCTAGCCTTTGCAGGTTCGCAAGCGTTTCGAAATCACTCGCATCGATTCTCATGATTTCAGTGGCGTCCAATCTAAGCCGTACCAGATTGGCGAGGCCGGCAAAGTCTTCCCGCTCGATTCCGGTAATGTGATTACGCGACAGATCTAGTGATTGCAGATTAATTAGTTCCTCAAACGAATGACTTTGGACGTCGGTGATTAAAAGGTTCGCTAATGTTAGATTCGTAAGTCCGGTAATCTTTGAGAAGTCACCGGGCTCGATAATTGTGATTGGATTTCCATTCAGTACAAGCAACTGAAGGTTGTCCAATCCATCGAAGTCATCAGGCTCAATGCTCGCGATTTGATTGTCGCCTAGGTGAAGCCGCCGAAGATTGCTAAGCCCCGTAAAATCACCACTCTCAATGCTCGTTATTTCATTTGTCCTCAGAATAAGCGTATCCAGATTGGAGAGCCCAGCGAAGTCTCCGTTTTCGATGCTTGTGATTTTATTTCTTGCCAGTACTAGCTCAATCGTGTTTACAAGTAAACTCGCACCGTCCAGGTCTTCGATAGATTCACCATGAAAGTAGGCTGGAATATTTATGCCCGGATGAAATCCAGGGACATCAATCAAGTCCAGGAGGCCATCACCGTCGGTATCAACCTGCCCATTTGCCACAAGGGGAAAAACGGGGATATGGGCCAACGCAAGCATTAAAAATAAACGGCTCATCTGTCGCCTTACGAAATGGTGAAACACTGAATTTGGTACCCTGAACTCGAACAGAAGGTGCTCAACAACTTAACACGCGACCAAGAACGCTATTCAGTTTACTCGCGGACGACTACAGTAACTACTAGTGTCGTGTTAGTACTGGTGATTCGGGAGTTTTCCTCGATTCTGTCCTTCATTGACAAGAGTTTTTTCCAATGAATCAGAAGTCAATTCTGTTTTGCAAAATTTTCGTCATTTGCGAGCTGGTGATGGTTGCCAACCAGACTGTAATAGCAGCGCCATTCGAATGGCCCGTTGACGACGGTGGAAACGGTCATTTTTATGACTACGTTCCGGGCACTTACTCTTGGTCCGTCGCCAGTGCGTTAAGCGAGAACACCAAACATCAAGACCTGCCAGGGCACCTTACCACAATCACGTCACGCGAAGAGAAGAACTTTCTAACGTCGCAATTCATTCGACGTCTCGGCGAAGTTCCTTTGGGCTGGCTGGGAGGATATCAAGATCGAGGCGCAGAGGACTACCGCGAACCAAACGGTGGCTGGCGATGGGTGACGGATGAACCGTGGGACTATACCAACTGGTGGAGAAGTGTTGGCTTTCCAGATAACTTCAACGGTAACCAAGATTTCATTCGCACGCAAGGAGATTTTCTCTGGGATGATATTGAACATGCTCCGTCTGGATTCGACGTGCGAGGGTACTTTATCGAGTTTGAACCGCCTAAACCTCCCGCGATTCCTGGCGATTTTGATGGCAATCAAGTTCTCGATGTACTGGACGTCAATCTGTTAATGGCCGGCTTGCGGGCAGGAACGAATCTGGTTTTTGATTTGGTACCGAATGGAGAATTGAATCACCAAGATCTTGTCGTGTGGGTCGAAGAACTCAAGAATACGTACTTCGGTGATGCCAATTTGGACGGCGAATTTAATTCGACGGACCTAATCCAAACTTTCAAGAGTGGCAAATTCGAAGACGGGATTGCAGACAATGCGAATTGGGAAGACGGGGACTGGAACGGTGATCGAGAATTCGACACGACCGACTTCATCATTGCGTTTCAAAGTGGCGGCTATGAAATCGGGCCTCGAGGCGATGTTTTGAGCGTTCCAGAACCAAGCGGTGCGACATTGTGCCTGCTTCTTGTTCTGCTTGCCCAAGTGCATCATCATCATCATCATCACACAGCCAAATGTGCGTAGTCACCGGCATTTTCAAACAGATAGACCATGGTGAGAAACATGAGACACCGCACCCTGCACTTTGAAGTTTTCGAAGCCAAGCAGATGCTGACCCAGATTGTCGTGAACACTCTGGAAGATGTGGTCAACCCAAACGACGCCTGGGTCAGCCTTCGGGAAGCGATCGCCCAGGCGAATGAAACGACAGAATTGGACGAAATTCACTTCGCGCCGTCGTTGAACGGCGGCACTTTGAAGCTAACTTCGGGCGAGTTAGTGATGCAACAGTTTAGCCCGGTAAAGATTATCGGCCCTGGTGCACGCCTCCTCACGATTGACGCTTCGACTAGCGACCCAACACCCAACCAAGATCAGGGAGACGGAAGTCGACATTTCAATGCCTTAAACGGGGAAATCCAAGGGCTCACGCTGACCGGCGGTGATGCCGGCGGTTATCCTGGCGGAGGTTCCATTGTCGCTGGTGATTTAATTGTTCGAGACATGATATTTCGCGGCAATTACTCGGCTGAAGAGGCGGGGGCGATTCGTGCGTTTGGACAACTGGAGGTGTACGATTCCTGGTTCGACGGAAACTCTGCGTTTGACGATGGCGGCGCCATTTATACGTTTGGTCCGCTACATGTCGAGAATAGCGCGTTTACTAACAACTTTACCGACGGCTGGCGAGGTGCCGATGGAGGAGCTATTGCCGCTCGGTCTAGATACGGCGAAATGGTCATTTCGAACAGCACGTTCAGTGGTAACCAGATTCGGCGTTTTGGCGGAGGCGGCGGAGCGATTGACTACGGTGGGACGGTTGTTGGACGAATTATTCATTCAACCATCGTCAACAATTCCAGTCCATCGTCGCCGGGAGTACACGTGCACAATGGTACCTTCGAAATTTACAACACGGTTATGGCCCAAAATGTTGGGGGCGCAGACGGAGACCTGGTGCTACGGACGAGTACCACGTTGCGATCAAGCTTGATCGGTAATGCCGGTACATTGCCGTTTCAAGATTTTCAAAAAGTCCTGTTCGGACGACCTGGAAACCCACTTGATCCGATGCTGTCACCCTTAATTGACGACGGCCAATTGCTTCCGTATCACCGTCCCCTGCCCGGAAGTCCTTTAGTCGACAGCGGTCAGAACGATGGATTTGAACAGGTTGCCTACGATCAGCGAGGAACGCCGTATTGGCGATTGTTCGGTCAACCCGATATTGGCGCAATCGAATCGAACCGAACAAGTGACTTGAATCGCAATGACGTTGCCGACATTGGCGATATTGACATGCTGTGCTTGGCCATTCGTTTTCATTCGACCGATTCCTTTTTCGATCTAGACAGCAATGATATCGTAGATTTGGCTGATTTGGATTGGCTGACACAGAATTGGCGAACGACGGCAGGGGATGCAAATGTGGACCGAGCATTTGACACTGCTGATCTTGTTTCTGTATTTTCGGCGGCGGAATATGAAAGCGATTTTCCGAATTCAAAATGGAGCACTGGCGATTGGAATTGCGATGGCCGGTTCGACAGTTCCGACTTAATCCTCGCATTCAAAGCGGGAAGTTTCGAAGTCAAATCGCCCGAAGGCGCTAGCGTCAACTGGGAAGTTGCGTCAGCTTTGGCCCATCTTTATTCATCTGATGACAAGGTCACAAAACCCTATGCCGCAATTTCTTTGGATTAAGAAAGTGAATTACCGTTTCGGGTATTCAATTATCAGTCGCTCTTCGATCTAAATCTAAACATCCTTCTTGCAATTTACTCATAGCTAGTGTCTGTCCCGAAACGGATTTTACTTGCAAAAAATAGTGTGATTACGCAAAAAAGCTCCGCGAAGATTGGTGTTTGATACGTATTGATTGTTGAATAAGTCAAACAAAACGCAATCGACACTCAAAATCTTCGAGGAGCGAAGGATGCGAAAAGGATACTCGAATCAGTTGCGGTTGGACAGCGTGCCGATTGAACAAGTGACGCTGAATCTGGAGTCGCGAGATCGGATCGTTCCTGTGCTGCGAGCGCTGCAGCACGTGTACTGCAACCGAATTCGACTCGGTGCTTTGCGGCCGAAAGACCGTTGATTAAGTCTTAGACGCTTTCATTTCCGGCTAAAGCCGGGACTACGAACCGAGGCAAACGGACGGCCAATTTGTCTCCGCAGGTGGCGTAGCGTCAGTGGTGAGGCAGTATTTGGAGCCGGCAAGATTTGCTCGAGCGGCAGCATGTTTCGCCCTCCCGGG
>JAGQOZ010001128.1 GCA_020426955.1 Planctomycetales bacterium | reverse complement strand
CTGTCGGTAGCGGATGCCATCAAATCGTCTTCTCGTTCCGCAATTGGTCTTGTGCGCAAAATGGGATTGGAAGTATACATGTTGACCGGAGACAACGAACGCACAGCCCGCTCGGTAGCGCGCGCAGCGGGCATCGATGATCGCCATGTTTTTGCGAGCGTAATGCCGGAAGATAAGGCCGACGTTGTGCGACAGATTCAGTCGCGGGGTCTTTCCACCGCCATGGTGGGCGACGGAATCAATGACGCACCCGCTCTGGCGACCGCCGACATAGGAATGGCCATGGGCACCGGGACCGACATCGCCATGGAAACCGCCGACATCACTCTGATGCGCGGTGACCTGCATGGCATTGTGGATGCCATCTGGTTGAGTCGGCAGACCATGCGCAACATCCGTCAGAATCTTTTCTGGGCCCTGGCCTACAATTCGCTGGGTATTCCCATTGCGGCCTCCGGTTTGTTAGCTCCCTGGCTGGCCGGTGCGGCCATGGCTCTCAGTTCAGTTTCGGTGGTTTTGAATGCCT
>JAGQOZ010001127.1 GCA_020426955.1 Planctomycetales bacterium | reverse complement strand
ATCGGATCGGCCAGACTGGTACCAGCGAAGAAAGCGGCCAGGGTGTGAAAGTGTTGTTGAGTTCCGGTTACCGGGTCAAGCGGTGTTCCAAAGTTGACCTGGTCGAGAAAATCATCGTGGCACTGCAAGCAATCCATCCGTTGTCCGAGGAAGGCGCGAGAGGTTCGGCCGGCGAGTCGGATGGGATCGCCCCGACCCTCGTTGGCTTCATCCATCGTCGCGGTCACGAAGTTGACTTGTGGCGTGTCGGTCCACAATCCATCGGCAGACAACATGTCGCGTACGATCTGGTCGTAGCCCACGTTCTCGTGTAGTTGTTCAGACAACCAGGCGTTGAACTTGCGACGTCGAAAGAGCAAGAACGGGCCATTGTTGGTACCCACGTACGCTCTCGAAAAACGCTCGGCAAAATAATCGGACCAGCGGCGATCTTCGAGCAAGCGTTCGGTAAGCCATCGAAGTCGTTTGTCCTCCGCCACGTTTTCCAACGCTCGCAGTTCCTCCAGCGAGAGCCCACTGCCGACCAG
>JAGQOZ010001126.1 GCA_020426955.1 Planctomycetales bacterium | reverse complement strand
CACCGCGTTCTCGGGTCGCCAATTGGGTGAGGCTTTCGCGGTCCTCACCGAAATGGCCCGTGACAAAGAATGTGCAACCGTGCTCACCTTGTCCGGGGCAATGACCGTCGCAAAACAGGGACAGATTATTTGCGATCTGATCGATCGTGGGCTGATCTCGGCCGTCATTTCAACCGGGGCACTTATTGCCCACGGTCTGACGGAGTCGATTGGCCTGACACATTATCGCTATGACCCGAGGAAATCAGACGAACAATTGTTCGAGCAAGGCTACAATCGCATCTATGACACGCTGGAAATGGAATCCAATCTGAACGATGTCGAGAAAGTGGTATCCTCGCTCTTGCGCACAGAGACGCCGCCGGACGGACTCTGGTCGTCAGCTCGATTCTGTCGAGCGATAGGCAAGCGGCTCGACGAGATGGATGATGGGCCGGGAATCCTGCGGAGCGCCTACCAGCAGGACGTGCCCGTATTCATACCGGCGTTTACGGACAGCGAAATTGGACTGGATGTTTCGATCTGGGCGA
>JAGQOZ010001125.1 GCA_020426955.1 Planctomycetales bacterium | reverse complement strand
ATTGTAGTCAATTCGTACTCGGCAGTCACCTCGCACCCAATCAAGAATCAAGTCAAAGAGCTGCTCAAACGGACCGACAATCACAGCATTCATCTGCGAATCTCGATGATCCGATTCGTCTGAATTTGATCGGCGTGAATCAAATTCGCTCGTGGCGTCGGCCGATTCGTCTGGTTGGACGTCGTGGCGCTTCGGAACGAACCGCTGGCAGGTCTCAATAAATTCGGTTCGCTGGTTGCTGCCATCATCAGCGTTGAGCAGCGTTGAGGAGCAGCGTTGAGTGCCGCCCACTTATCAGGTTCCGTCGGTGCCGTCATCCTCAGTGAATTTTAAGTGGCTGGCACAAACCTAGCCGCACAAACCTAGCCCTTGGCGAAGACGAGCCGTACTTTTTGAATTGATTGACGATTTCCACCACGATCATTGCGTTCCACTCTTGCCATCTTCCGCCACGACGAATCGCGAAAACTCTGATGGTGACTGCTTCTGGTTCTTCGGCCCAAAGGGCCAGCCAATTGCGCAGCCCAGGA
>JAGQOZ010001124.1 GCA_020426955.1 Planctomycetales bacterium | reverse complement strand
GAAGTGGCGAAACGGAAGATTCGACCATTGCCGACTTAGCCGTAGCGTTGTCCACTGGACAGATTAAGACGGGTTCGGCTTCTCGAACTGACCGCATGGCCAAATACAATCAGCTTTTGCGCATTGAAGAACAGTTGGGTGATACGTCCGTCTACGGCGGACCGCTGTTTCCAAAACGCTAGAGTTTCATAGCCCGAAACGTAAGTGAGGGAAAATTGAATGTTTCTTTGGTCCCTCGCTCACGCGTCGGGCTAGGATTTTGTCACGGAAGAAATGGACAAACGCAACCTAAAGAAGAACTCTAGCGAGTTATGAATCCAGCCCAATCCAAGCCGAATCACGAGCCCCCGTTAACCGATTCGCCTTGGTTTTGGGCTTATCTTTTTTGCACCGGCGGACTGATTGCCTTACTGCTGATGAGCAATAAATACGACGGCCGCCAGCCACAGATTGAGCGCCAAATGGCAGCTCGACAAGCCGGTGGCCAAGCGGTTTCGGGCGACGCGGGTCCTGTGCGAGGTTCCACGGAAG
>JAGQOZ010001123.1 GCA_020426955.1 Planctomycetales bacterium | reverse complement strand
CCGTTCAACCTGCTCATCGTAAGAACCGCTGCTGGCTGCATTCACACGGACCGCATGGCATCCCAGTTCTGCAGCCGCTTCGACCCATTTCTTGTGATTTTCGACCGTCTGAGCGCGTTGCGCTTTATCTGCAGCTCCCAGCTGGCCTTCGCCATCGACCATAATCAACACGCTGCGCACTCCGTGATCGCTGGCCCGCTGTTTCATGTCAGCGATGTAGCTGGCATCCTTCGCTTTGTCTTTGAAGAACTGATTGACATATTCAATGGCATCGATACCGAATTCTTCTTTGGAAACTTTGGCGAAATCGAGGTTGTCGATCTGTTTGCCGAAAATGGCGCGATGCAACGACCATTGTGCGAGTGAAATTTTATAGAGCGGTGCCGACTCTGCGCTCCACACGGAAGTCGCACCCAGCAGGGCTGTGGCGGACACGGCGGCAGCTGCATGCGTCAGGAAATCACGTCGAGTGACGGAGTGGCTCATCAGAAGGTCCTTCATGTTTATCGAATTGTCTCAGGGAGTGTGATC
>JAGQOZ010001122.1 GCA_020426955.1 Planctomycetales bacterium | reverse complement strand
GGGCGACGATAACTGTCATTACCAAACCGTAGAAATGCTTGTGAACGAACTGGTGCAACACGGCAAACAGTTCGAAATGATGGCCTATCCGAATCGCACCCACGCCATTCGAGAAGGCGATGGCACCACGCTACACCTGCGACAAATGATGACCGATTTTTTGAAGAGGTCACTTCGTTTTTGAGGGCGCTGCGTTTTTGAGGGCGCTTCGCTGCTGAGGACACTTCGTTTTTGAGAAATTCCGGTAGTGGGTAGCAACTTTTTCTAGTCACTAGTAGCGCAGCGATCTAGTAACTCGAAGCGCAGCGATCTCGTAACTCAATAGCGCAGCGATCTCTCTTCCCTTGTGTTTTCTTGCATCGAACCCTACGATGACGTTTCGTTGAAATCGTCATTTTTTCTTCGCGTACGAAGGTCAATCAACATGGGACGCTGTCTGTCAGTTTGGTGCGTGTGGGGCGTGTTGCTAACGAGTTGCTTGGAAGTGGGCGCCGTGGAACGGCATCGAGTGCTCGGGCCGGAATTCCCTGG
>JAGQOZ010001121.1 GCA_020426955.1 Planctomycetales bacterium | reverse complement strand
GGCGAGGATGGAGTTCGTCGTGGCTCGCGCCTTGCAGGCACGTTTGGACGGGGTTGACGGCTGGGACTCGATCGCGACATTGGCTGCCACCGGTTACTTGACTGACGCGAGTGGTTGGTCGGACATCCGGCTGGAAAAAACGGGGACGGTGCGATCGGCGATCTACGGACCGTTAGCTACCATGTCACCTCTGGACGACCTTCCGCTGGAGGAGGTCACGCCGGAGGAAGCTGAAGCCTACGAACGTTACGTGGAGAATTATTCGCGGTATTGGCGGCAGTTCTTTGACCCGATCGCTATTCGGCTGAATGACACGGCGGACGGTGCTTTGGAACTCAGTACTTTCATTTTGCCGCTTGTGGATAACTCACTCTACAACGGCCTCCGCACGTCGCTGATGCGTGAAGAGCAGAATCGCCAGCTGCAGGTTCCTCACTTGCATCCACAGCCTGTCCTGCAACTATCGGCGAACCTGCAGACAGACGCGATGGATCGCTTTGCCAAATCGCTGTTTGTCTCGTTCCAACGGTTTA
>JAGQOZ010001120.1 GCA_020426955.1 Planctomycetales bacterium | reverse complement strand
GTCTTCCGGCTTGGTCCAAGGGATGTCCCGTTCCGCTTCGATGATCAGCAACGTGTTCGATGTCCCGTCGGTGATTTCTTCGAAACGCGTTCCCTTGGTGCCGTGGAAGATCGTCGAGTCGCCCGTGAGGACGTAGTAGGACGAAGACGTCGCGCCTTCCGGAGCTTCGGGGTGTCGGAACAGCGGCGGCATCAGGTCAATCAAGGCCTTGTTGTGGTCGCTGTCCCACGGTTCGTCCATCCGATAGGCCTGATAAAGTGCCAGTTGTTCAAGGTATGGCAGGATCTCAATGCGCCAGCTATGCGGCACATCGTTTTTCGGCCCGCCCATCACGACAGGCGGAGGGAAGTGGCCATAGACCGCTGCGTAATTGTGCATCGCCAAAGCGAGCTGTTTCAGGTTGTTGGCACTTTGGGTGCGCCGCGCTGCCGCACGTGCGTTCTGCAGCGCCGGTGCCACCAGCATGAGTGTTGTCGTCGTGGCGTTCGCAGGCATTTGTGACATAGCGGTCACGTCAACACCTTCGCGCATAACTA
>JAGQOZ010001119.1 GCA_020426955.1 Planctomycetales bacterium | reverse complement strand
AAGCACGTGGCGATTCTCAAGGTTTTCGAACGCCAAATTGTTTCGGTGAAGCTTCACAGCGTATTCCTTCCAGGTAAAACGAGTTTTTCAATGTATGCCTTATATTTCCGTTCAAAGTTGGCCGACAGTCACCTAGTTTAAATTAGGAAGTCTGCGGGAAGACGGCAGTTTCATTTGGAACGAACTGCGGATCGCTTCGTCTAGTAAGACGTAAATCTAACCAATGCCCCGTAATGAAATTGAGTTTTTTTCAAAATTCATGGAAGCGAGTGGCCGTCAGTGATCCAGCTACCCAGTCTCGGTTGCAAGCCTTCGTAAAGCGATGACCGCACCACTGCTCCCGACGGCACGGAATCCAGTGAAATTCGCAATTGTATTTGTGGTATTCCACCGAAGGTCAAATTGATTGTCATGTCGGTTACGTCGCACTGGAGCTCCGCCAGTCAGATTTCCATTCCTCCGGACTATATTCATTGCGGTGCTAGTCAACAGTGGTCTCCTGACTCGAAAGCGGAGAACCGCATCAACATCCTTCT
>JAGQOZ010000111.1 GCA_020426955.1 Planctomycetales bacterium | reverse complement strand
TGGACGGATACCTGGAACGCTCGTTTTCGCGCCGACTATGGTGGCGATTTTGATCAGCTCAGCCGTTTTGGATTCGATTTCCTGGCCGTGGCGGATCGAAGTTTTGGTATCGACACCAGCGTGAATATGAATTGGGAAGAATTGTCTCCTTTCGATCGCGACCATCTCTGGCTGGGCGATGTCAATCTAGTATACGAATTAGTGCACACCCAACGATTCAAAGGACGCGCCGGAGCCGGCGTGCAGTGGCTGGCTGATTCCTATGGTGGTGAAGCTGGTTTTAATCTGACACTGGGCGTCGATTGGCAAATTGCCAAGCGGCTGATCGCCACCGGCGAAGTCGACCTGGGTACGCTGGGAGCAGCCGAGCACTTTCATACCAAGGCGACGCTCGGCTACGCCCTTGCTGACAATGTGGAATGGTTCGCCTCTTATGATCACCGCGATATCGGCGGTGTTGTCATTGATGGCGTGTCAACGGGATTAGGCTTTCGGTTTTAGAATTGTCCGAACCAGGCATTCGGCAATCCGAATACCCATGCTCGGTTTTCCGCACGGCACTTTTTGAACAGAACCGGCAATCGAAATAAGTTGCCGTGCCGGTCTACTTTTCCTGATCGGCGGCGCGAAAAAGCCTTGATGTCGTAAGTACGACGGTCGATGACCGTAGAAGCAGCGTCAAGGCAAGGCAACTACTTGCTGGCACGCGCCAGACGAGTGGATTCTCGAGTGACTAGAGTCTTTGTCGTGAACAACAGCAAGCTCCAGAGCCACAGGAAAGACTACGCGTCATTGCGAAAAACTTGAAACTTAGTTCATTAGCGATTGCTGGGGGGCAGGAAATGAACGAAACAGTGTATATCGTACAAAACGATAGCAGCGTCAGCCATCAAGTGGCGACGTTACTGATCAGCCGAGGCCGCGCGGCCAAGGTGCTGGAGTCGGCTGAAGCGTTGTTGGAGCGAGTGAATTCGCGAGTATCACCCGACCCACAATGTTTGGTTTGCGATATTCAACTTCCCTTGCTGGGCGGTTTGGCTTTGATGACGGAGCTGCGGAAGCGGCGAGTCTACTTGCCGACCGTTTTCTATACCGAACGGCCGAACCTAGTAGACGCCGTTAAAGCGATTCGTTTGGGTGCCTTAGACGTGATTGAGCGAAGTTCGGACCACGAACGACTGATCCAATCGGTAGGCGATGCCCTGAACCACTATCGCAGCACTTGGCAGATGGAACAGCGTCGTCGATCCACGCTGGAACGCCTGCGTTCGCTTAGTGACGGCGAACAACAAGTGCTGGATGGAATTCTGCGAGGTATGTTGAACAAAGAGATTGCCAGCACGCTGCAGCTGAGCATTCGCACGGTGGAACAACGTCGTCGACAGATCTTTCGCAAGCTAGATGTGCAGCATCCGGCCGCCCTGGCTCAACGCGTTGTCGAAGCGACCAATAGTTCGTGGGAAGACACCATTCAAGATCAACAACAACCGTTGGGAACCAACTTTTTTTTCCTCGCCATCCCTAGCGTTTCACCGATGCCTCAGCTGGTCTGACAGACTACCGAGTCTTACGTGAACTGTCCTCAGGAACGGCCGACACAAACGGAATTGCTGTATCGGCCGATTCGCGACTAGCGGAAATTCGATGGTGATTGGGACATCACGCGTTTGACTATGGCTATCAGTGCCGCCCTATCGCATTGTGCTCCGAATTCGATCGTTCGCGTAGCATCGAATTCAACGGTTCCGGTGACGCGTTGCAAAACGACGCCACAACCATAATGAACACGCGAATAACACGCAGGGCGGAAACCGTGGTTCTGGGACCGAGTGAGAAAGTGCAGGTCGAGGCCCGTGGCAATTGCCGTCAAAGCAGCCGTTGTTCATGAATGCGAAGACAAAATCATTCGAACTAAATTCACCATCTTGGTCCCAATCTCCGGTGGCCCAAGTGGAATTGCCCACGAAGTCATCTTCAAATTCGGCGGCTTGGAATACTAAGACCATGTCATGCGTGCCAAAGATTCCATCTAAATCGACATCGCCAATATAGGTGTCGAAATGCTGCGTAACCGATGCGTAGATATCGCCCGAATTCAACACGCCGTCATCCCAAACGTCATAGATGGGATTCGGATCATTCCTTCGAATGGCGGCGCCCAGCGTATCAATATCATTCACACTCAACTGGCCGTCAAAATCAAAGTCTCCGGGTAGCCAGCGTAGGAATCTGGTTGGCGACACAACCACACTGCCAGCATCAAATGCGCCGAAGTAGTCAGAAAACGCATTGAATGTGGCTTCTTCGTCGGTTGTGGATTCCATTGAGAACCGCGTAAAGATGTGAGTTGGCAGGTTGACGTCACACAGAAACTGTCCATCTACAATCGGACACGTGATGTCATTGTCGTCCGGATCAGTTCGCTTCAAGAATTCGATGTGACCAGGATCTTGAAACGTGCCCGTCAGCAAAGTCAGAGGATGGTACAAGCGATCGGAAAGTGGCGTGCCATTCAGGTTGATGGGTGTTGTGGGTTGGCCGTGCAAGACAAGTCGGTCCGTGTCAATGAACGCCAACCCGGTATCGTGTTGAAAGCGAATTTCGACCAATCCCAGCAACTGATACGATCCCAGCGGTCCAATCAATCCGCCGTTGACTCGAACCGTTTCTCCTGAGTCTGCGGCGACAAATGACACAACTTCAGTCTGGGATAACAGGTTAGATGTCCAAATCAACCCCCAACAACAAGCGAACATTATCTGGCGGCACATGGATCTACTCCTAAGGAATCAGGCGAAAAAAGGCGGTTCAAAGGCTTTCTAAATCATGCCTGCATGAAAGTTGGATTTGTGACAGAGGAATTTCGCCAACCATCATTTTGACGTATAAAATGCAGACTGCAAACTTTCTTTGTAGGAGATCAAGTTACGTGGACAATGACAACAGCGGTAAACAATTCGTTCCTGGTTTGTTTTCGGGCGAACCCCAAGTTCGGAATGACGAATCAGCGGATTGGCACCAGCGATATGTCGACCTCTACGATCGGGCGCCAGTAGGTTACTGTTCCATTGACCATGTTGGGCGAATCACGCACTTCAATACCACGTTTGCCCGGATGGTAGAATCCGAGCATTCGACGCTCCTTGGTAAATCATTGGCCAAGATTGTGGTCTCAGAGGATCAGGACAAATTCGCCGAATTCTTGAGACTCGTTACCCATTCAAACCTCACGCCAATTGCGTCCCCCGAAGCCGCGTCTCACTCTTGCGAAGTTCGATTTCAGACCGCTGGCCAGCTCGTACGTTGGGCGCAGTTGATGACCAAGTATGTGCGAGCCTCATCGGACGACAACGAACCGAATTCGATCGTCCGCTTGGTGGTCAACGACATTACCGCTCGCAAGCTCATGGAGCTGAATCTTAAGACCAGTGAACAACATCTTCGCGAAGCCCAATCGATCGCGAAATTGGGAAGCTTCCATTGGGACTTCGGTTCCGAGCACGTGTTTTGGTCCGACGAAACGTACCGCATTTTTGGCCGCGACCCCAACACGTTCACGCCCAGCCTTCAATCCTATTTGGAATTGATCCATCCTGACGATCAACCGGGCGTACAACAACGCATCCAAGAAGTGATGGATGAACAGGGCACCTTTGACCACGAATACCGAGTGAACTTGCCGGACGGTTCGGAACGCTGGCTTCATGCTCGAGGTCGCACGGTGCCGGGCCCTCATGGCGAAGGCACCCGTTTGAGTGGAACCTGCCAAGACATCACGCTACGCAAGGCGTCACAAGCAAAACTGCAACAGAGCGAACGGTTGTTACAGATTGTCACCGGGACCGCTCGAGTTGGACTGGTGGTGATCGATCGATCACATCGCTACGTCTACGCCAACGCAACGTTTGCTTCGATTCTGCGATTGCCCGAGTCTGATTTCACCGGCACTCATGTTGCTGACTTGCCACATTCGCTGTACGAACGCCAGGTTAAAGCTTGGTTGGATCGAGGATTCTGTGGCGAACAAATGGACGAAGAACTGTCGGTCACCACTTCGACACAAGTTTTGCATTTTGCGCTCAACTGTGAACCGATTTGGGAAGGTGGTCGGGTAGAACAAGTGGTGGCTGTGTTGATGGACATCACGGAACAGCGCAATACGGAAGAACAACTGCGACAAGCACAAAAGATGGAAGCGGTCGGACAGCTAGCCGGAGGCGTTGCCCATGACTTTAACAATCTGCTAACAGTGATTCGCGGCTACACGGACCTGATGCAAGGCCATTGTGATCCAAATGACCCCAACGCCGAATGGTTGCAAGAAATTGACACGGCCGTGGAACGAGCTTCGGATTTGACCAAGAGCCTGCTGGCATATAGCCGCCGCCAAATGCGCACACTGGAGGCCGTTAACTTGAACCGCAGCATCGAAGAATCACTGAAGCTCTTGCAGCGTTCCGTAGGCGATGGAGTAGAGATTTCGCTGGCATTGGCTCCAGATCTGGATACCGTTTGGGCCGATCGAAGCGAAATAGCGCAAGTGCTGTTGAATCTCTCCAACAACGCCCGCGACGCCATGCAGGGGCAAGGCAATTTCGAAATAGCAACCAGTCTTGTCCGATTCATGGAAGCGACCAACGTAGGCACCAAGAATCTACCGGCGGGAAACTACATTCATTTGATGGTGGCCGATAGCGGCTGTGGCATGTCGGAAGACATTCGTCGCCGCGTCTTCGAGCCGTTCTTCACGACCAAAGATGTTGGACAAGGTACAGGACTGGGGCTTTCGATGGTACACGGTATTGTGGACAGCTCCGGCGGCGCCATTGATGTTGTAACTCGCGAAGGTCAAGGTACGTGTTTTCATATCTATTTGCCGCAACTACGGCAATCAATCTCGCCTGCCGCAACCATTCGCAAGCAACGTTCGATCGAAACGGGGCACGAGACAATTCTGTTGGTGGAAGACAATGTGGCCGTCCAGCGTCTAGCGGCCTCGGTGCTTCGACGACTAGGGTATACGGTATTGGAAGCGAATTCCGCGCAAGAGGTCGAACAGCGCTATTTGCAAGTGTTACCCTCAGTTGACTTGTTGGTCACCGACATTGTCATGCCGGGAATGAACGGCGAAGCCTTGGCGGAATCACTCCAACAGAAAAAGCCTGGTCTTCCGGTTCTGCTGATGTCTGGATTCGTGCGTGACGGCGTCGCGTCACAATTGATTTCACACGATCGAGTTCGTTTTCTGCACAAACCGTTTTCGCCGGACCAACTGGCTGCGTATGTTCGCGACGCACTGGATTCGCCCAACGAACAAAAATCAAAGGACGACTGAAAACAAGAAGAAGTCGTTGCGGTCATGACGGGGAACCGCAACAACACGCGAAAAGGGCGTATCCGCCGATGCGGATGCGCCCTTTGCAGTATCGTCGAGCTATCAAACTAGCATCATTTAGAATCCCGCAGCTGCGGCTTGTTGACCGCTGACGGCAGCTTTTCCAAGCAATTCCAAGACGCCTTCTTCCAATTCAAACCGGTAGGTAAATCCGCTGCTAATCGGCATCACGTTCACTCGCACATGATCGTTGCCGGATTCCAGACCGTCAATCATTGCGGCTACTGCCGGATTGTCTTCCATGGACTGAGCAAACTTTAGCAGCGGCAACATTTTGACCACAAACTGCAGCGGCATGATTTTCTTGGCCGGAGCTGCTTTGCTGGCACCAATCATTTTCTGCAGATGCGTTTTGGGTGTTGTTCCCATCGAAACGTAGACGGCATTTTCTGCCGCGCCGATACAAACTTCCAATTCACCGTTGAAAATTTTATTCACGTATTCGTCGTCCGGTACGGCAACGGCCAAGTCGTGGTAGCGAATGCCATCTTTCGTTTCTGCGTTGAAATTCAATTTGGTGAACGAAATTTCGGATTCCTTTTTGGCCATTTCCACGATGTCTTGCACCATTTTTTCTACTTTGGCACTATCCGCCACATGCGCGGCCAAGGCCATGGTCATTTCTTTTTCTTCTAAGACGACTGACATGGCGGTGTCCAATTTGCCCGTCTTGATCGTCTCGATAAAGACATCAAAAATTCCGTTGACCAACGCTTCAGCGGCAGCTCGACCGGCGTCGTCCAATTCGTCATCGTTTTGAAGTTCCTTCAATGTCGACTTCTTGACCGTCTGCATCTGTTCGATGGTCTGATCGATTTTGTCTTCCGCTACCACTCCAGCAAATGCGCCGGAGATGGCCGCGTCTTCGATCAAGAAGCCCGAAAACTTCGTCGACACGTCGGCCGAATACGCCATTTCTTTGGCTAGTTCCGTACCTTCTTTGGCCGTGACGGACATGTCCATGAACAAGCGTTTGACACTTTGGTCAATGTTCAATCCCAACGTGATTTGGTCCAATTGATTGATTGCCTTTTCCATTTCGGCAAGCGAAGCTTTGGCCGACGCGGCGGCATCTTCATCGTCAATGTCCGCCAAGCCTTGCTGCAGACCAGCATTCAGCTGCTGGATCGCCATGTCTCGTAGTTCAGCCGGAATGTTCTGGACAAAGACACGAACACCAATGTCATAAGACGTGTTCAAGCCGCCGAGCAATTGTTCCGGGTTGCCTGGCAGATCATCCAATGCTTCGACCGTTTGACCCAAGAACGCCCAACCGTTGTGTTCTTTCACAAAAATGGACTGCGGTCCTTGTAGCTCCAGGACGCCATCGCCAGCATCTTCGGCCGCACCCACTTGCTCTTCGATGTTACCCAAGAATCGCTTCAAATCGGTCACCGGTACAAAACCCAAAACCTTGGGCTGTCCACCTTCCAAAGTGACAACGACGCCAATGGGCGATTCGCCGTTGATGCCCTGCAGATAATTCTTGACAGTGGGCAGGAAGAATTGACCAAACGCAGAAGTCCCCGTGGCATCCATCAGGTATTCCACGTCCGAGACTAAATTGTCGGTTCCTTCGATCGATACCACCAACACTGGATCTGCCGCCATGGTTGATTGCACCCAACCAAAGCCCTGCAAAATCCAACTTGCCAAAAGCAAGACAGCTAATTTGGGAAATTTCATTGCTAGACAAACTCCTAAGAATCGAAAAAATTTTTCTTTACGTTGTGGCGAGCTCCTGAGCCAAGGCGAACAGCGAATATCCAGGAATGACGAATACCGCGCCAGATCGAGGTCGCCCAGTGCCGAATTCGCTCGGCTGGCGTGAAAAGCCGGAAGAATTCACCACGAGGAAGTCTACCTTCACGATTGGGCCGAAGTTTCAGAATTGCCCGTGCTTCCTGTGAATATTGCGAGGAATACGCAGGCTGAACGGGACGGAGCCGAATCCGGTCGCACGAACAATAAAGGATATCAGGATTGGCCTGCGTCGGACGTCCGACAAAAATGTCGTTATTTTTCTCATGTGCGACGTCCACGCTGTCATTCGGACGCGTAGGCTCGCTAGCCCAATGCCACCTTTTCCGCCGCAGGAATCGTTGTCACGTAGCAGAGTCTGACCCCAAGAAACGGACCTACGCGAAGAAAGAAGGCAGCAGTTCACCGCTCGCCATAGACCGCCGCAAGTAAGAAACGTCACCAAAGCTCAGGTTGCAGAACTGAATAGAACGAATGACAAACATAAAAAAACACAGGCGAATGGCCTGTGCCTTGTATGAGATCAATCCGCAAAGGGAAAAAGTAAAACTACTTCCACCAAGGGTAGCTACCGTAGCGAGACAGTTCCATGTACAGCAGGATGCAACCGGTCAGCACGCACAGGAATGAAACGACCAGCATCACTGTATAGACATCCGTATCAGGTTTGACGATGGCCACCTTTTCTGCGGCGGTTTTCTTAACCTTGGGAGCTTTTTCCTTCTTGGGTTTCTTTTCTTTCTTCGGCTTCGGGGACTTTGCCGCCTTAACTGGCTTTTCCTTATCGGACTTTCGTTTGAACACTGTCACCCTCCCGAATTGGAGCCTTCTTGTATTCAGTCAACAGTCGAGCAACCGCGCTATCGTAGGAAACGCGAGTCACCACGCCTCGGCCCAGATACCTGTCTTGTCGCGAAACTTCGACCGTATGGCCTGGCTGCAGACCGTCATCTTTACCAATCGTGATTTCAATCAGATCGTTACCGACCGATCGAACTTGTCCGTACAGCTTCGGCGGAATGCCGGTCACATCGCTGTCTTTGCTCAGGCCATTCACCTTTAACACATTCGTGGACATGGCCAAATCTTCTTCCAGCTTTTGACGTCGTCGTTCCAAGTTCGCTCGAATCGATTCCGCTTCATGAAGCTGGTCCGTGAGTTTTCGAACCGTTGCAAACTGGGCATCTCGATCTTGCTGGGCATCCAATATCTGCTGGCGAAGATCCGTCACTTGAGCTTGAAGTTGATCGGACTGACGCTGCGCGTTTTCCACCGATTGAATGGCGTTTCGTTGTTGCGCCAACAGGTCTTGATACTGACGCTCTTTGGCTTCCAACAGCTGCGTCTTCTCTTGCGCTCGTTGTTCTAGATTAACCAACGCTTCGCGCCGAGCGGCTCGTTCAAACGACAGCGATGTCTTTAGCGATTCTACTTCTGCCGCCAATCGATCTTTGTCCTGCCTAGTGGTATTCACTTGTTGCTGTACCGTAGCAACTCGTTCCTTCCAGTTGATGTGGGTCGAATAGACCGACACGGCAAACGCCATGAACATGACGCTCATGAACAAAATCAAGACGATAAAAATCTTTCCGACCAGAGTCATTCCTATCGTTCCTCTACTCTCTGCTATCTACCGGAGAAAGATACATGGGCTGATTTGGATTCCGATACTCGAACACGCTCAGACGGCAATACCACGTCGCAATCGGTTCTGCCGGGCCGTTCGAGCACTTATTGCCTCTAGAAAGGTCCAAACCAGGTAATTTCAAGCCCTCAGTATACTCACGGCGAATTCGCAATGTCAACGAAACGAGGTTAAATGCGCAGAATGGGAAGTTTGCAAAGTCGGGGTAGCACGGGTTACAGTGGTCGTAGCCCTCTTATGCCGCTTTTTGAGCACGCGAGCGAATGGTTCCGCCGGCCAGCGAACCCAGAGTAATGACAAGGCACAGAAACGCGGGAAGGTCACCTATGGCCGAGTAGATCGTGGTGCCGGCCGTCGGGTTACATTCGGCAATGAGGATCCCTTCTTGGCGCCGAGGCCCTTGCTGCAGAATGGTGCCGTCAGCGGCAATCCAGGCAGAGAAGCCGGTGTTGGCGGCAATCAGTAACGGGCGTCCCAATTCGATCGCTCGATACACTCCACACGCCAAATGAATGTCCAACAGACTCGAGCCCCAGAACCAACCGTCGTTGGTCAGGGTCACCAAAACATCGGGCGTTTCATCCTGTTGACGCAATTGATTGAATTGGCGTCTGATCAAATGAGGTACGGTGTTTTCAAAACAGATATTGGGTGCCAGTTTGACATGTTGTACGTCCACAGTGGCGGGCGCTTGCCCCGGAGTTAGACCGCCCGGCATGGGCGTAAAACGGTACAGCCACGGCAAGTGCGAACCGAACGGGATGTATTCGCCAAACATGACCGGATGCATTTTGTCATAGCGCTGCGCAATCTGCCCCTGTGAATCGATGTGCACGGCCGAATTGTATCGCTCTTCCCCTTCGGGCCCCACATGATTCCAAGCGGTTCCCACCAGCAGCGGACGATCGATGACGGATTGGACGTATTTTACTTTTTGTTGACTACGCGCAGGCAGGATCTGGAGCAGCTTTTGAAATTCGTCGGGCGTGACATCCCAGTCCAGCGGTTGAGCGGCTGGCTGTGTCACCGTCAAAATCGGATCGATTCCAGTGAACATCGATTCGGGCCAGATGACAAGATCGACATCAGGATGCTGACCTACGGCGGTTTGGCTCAATCTTAAATAATCTTGAAAGGCTTGTTTCGGCCGATCCAAGTCGCCGTCAAACTGAGTGTCAAAGACACCTTGCACCAACGCAATCTGGACCGACTGGTCAGTCTGCTTGGCAGCCTGTTCGGAAAGTTGCTGTTGGCCATGCATTCCCGCCAGGATCACCGCTGCCAATAGAAACGCAGCCACACTGAATGGCCTCCAGTTTTGCGTTTGGCGTTGTGATCGGCAGACCGCTTCCAGCCCAGCGGCGGTGAACATCAGCACAAAGCCCACACCGTAGGCGCCGCACACCGAAGCAACTTGCGCCAGCGAGAGAAAATGGATTTGCGTGTGCCCCAACAATGCCAGTGCAAAGCCGCTGAACAAGCGTGACCGCAGCAGTTCCAAACCGGTCCAACAAATGGGTGCCGCCAGGATGATTGGCACGTGCCAGCGATGGACCAGGCAGCGAGCACTACCAACAAACAGTGGCAAGTACGCCGACAAGTATGCCGACAACAAGACCCAGCCAAAATACGTGGACCAGTGAGGAAGTCGAACCCATTGGATCAACACCAGCCAATGTAAGAATCCCACAACGTACAGCATGCGATACGGTTTGGCCATGGACCATTCACGCTGACGAATCAGCTTCAACCAACCGATTGGCGCCACGAACGCCAGGGGCCATAGATTGAGCGGCGGGAAGGCGGCATACAGTGCCACCGCGCTGAACAGAGCCCACGCGGTTTGGTGTGAACGCCAACTTTGGCTTCTTGTTGGTGCCATCGCTGCAGCGCTGTCGGTTCGCTGGGCGTCGGTTCGTGGCAGGGGTCGAGTTCTTTTCATTTCCGGCGTCTGGGCTACCATGTCTACCGCTCCTTGGCAATCTTGGACAGAGCCAGAAGCTTACGAAGTTCGTTCGTTTTCCGAAAGATAGAAGCGACGTGTGGTCGGCCAGTGGCTGCATGTCAGGGATTGCGAGGACCGTAGTTGGTTTAAATACGTCAATAGTAGATTCTGAAGTTTCTTGTTGATCTGGTGAGCATGGATACTTTGGGGGTCTCGCAGTTTTTGGAAAGAAAGGTCTCGCATGGACGCGAAACGACAGCAACTGGAAGAAAAGCTCGAACTTCAATTGATGCAAGCGGCACATACAGCGGCCGAGCTGCAGGCCCTGGAGCAGGGCGATCGAGTGCCGCATTTTGACGAGATCGAAATGCGGGACGTGCATTCGATGGATGGTCCGATCGAACTGACCGAACCGGTCGCTCATTGCCGTCGCTGTCGACGGTCTTTTTTTCCCTCAGCGAAGAACGCTGGGGTTTGATTCGCGAGAATCAACGCCTGGTCTGAAACGCAAGCTGGTGTTTCTCAACGCAGAGAGCCGTTCGCTCAAGCGAGCGTCGATCACGGCCTGCGACCGCCGTCATAGCTCACAATGGCGAGTTGCGGAACGATCGCTTGAATGATGTCTCGCGTGGTGACGTCTGGCACCTTCGCCCAGCGAAGTCCGAAACGCAGGAGCCAAGCCCACAGAATGATCTGAAGGATTCCCAGTCCGACGCACAGAATGCCAATGATTTTGCGGGTTGAGAACAACGATGGCAATGGTTCCGGACGTCGATTTTCAGGAAAGAGAACCGGAGAACGGTTCGATTGCACCAGCGGCAATCAGAATTTGTTCCTCAGAACGCATGACGCTGATTGTTTCGGTGTCCAATAAAAAAAGCCTGCCGAAGATTCGACAGGCCGCTGAACCGCATTGATTGTTGTCGCTACTTATGGTCGCAATGGGCAACCAGGTTGTGTGCCGCAGTGCGGCGTGTAGATCGGTTCGGAAAAGAACTGATTTTGCACGTACATGGTACCTTGCTCTACGTGGTTGCTACCAGCTCGAACAAAACGGACCAGCGTGTCATAAACGTGGCGATCGAGTTCCGCGTTGTTGTTGACCGGGTTGCCGTCAAGCCGAGTGATGACGTCGCCCACGTCCAAACCCAACTGCTTCAGCGGCGAACCAGCAGCGGGAACCGATACAATTCGAGCAGCCAGGACGGGTGCGAAGTTGCCAATTTGAATCTGTTGGATTTCGAATCGTGCTCCCAGTCGCCGCGAAAAATGAGCCAAGACCGGCTGGCCACCAAAACCGGGATCCACAATCACTTGCTGCGGCTGAACCAGCGAACCGCCTCCTTGCTGACCGATGATGACTTGACGGGTTTGGCTGCCACCGGGCTTCTGGCCGATAATAACTTGCTTGGTCGAATTGCCGCCGCCGGCGAAGGCTGCGGAAGAAACGGTCAAAATGGCCAAAATCGTCGCGGCGAAAGTGATGCGTGAACGAGTCATCAGAAAGTCTCCTTGGTTTCGCTTGAGGGTCTTATGAACAGCCAACTCGGTCGGTTGAGTTGGCTTGTGTTTGCTTTACAGAAACCCAGGCGAAAGCTCGCGGCCGCAAGGGACACGTTGAATTGGAAAATTCTAAGATTCGCGAGCGAACACGGGAAAACACGCAAAAACAAGACACTTTTGCGACAGAAAACTTGTGTCACCAGGCCGATTTTAGAGCAACAACGCAGGCGATTTCGGCTGGCAAAATATTTTGCTCGCCAAACCGACCATCGTCCAGCTACTTCAAAATATCTGAAACAACTCGTGACGGTTCTACGCCGGTCAAACGCATATCCAGGCCTTGTGATTTCACGGAAAAGCGATGATGGTCGATGCCCAGAGTGTGCAGCATCGTGGCATGCAGGTCGCGGACGTGAACCACATTTTCAATGGCGTTGTAGCCCAATTCGTCGGTCGCACCGTACGACATTCCAGGACGAACTCCGCCGCCGGCCAGCCACATGGAAAAGCCTTTGATGTGGTGATCTCGGCCTGGCCCACCTTTGCCTTGGAACATCGGCGTGCGTCCGAATTCGCCTCCCCAAATCACCAACGTATCTTCCAACATGCCTCGATTCTTTAAATCGGTCAGCAAGGCATACGTCGGCTTGTCGGTCAAGTCACAACAGACATTCATGTAGCGAACTAAGTCGCCGTGATGGTCCCAGCCGCGATGATACAAGTGAATAAACCGCACACCTCGTTCCGCCAAACGCCTTGCCAACAAGCAATTGGACGCGAACGAACCGTCACCCGGTTTCGCGCCATACATGTCCAGAATATGCTGAGGTTCATCGGAAACGTCCATTAGTTCCGGCACCGACGTTTGCATGCGAAACGCCATTTCGTACGAATTGATTCGAGTCTCCAGTTCCGGATCTGGCAGCGTTTGGTTGCGATGCGAATTCAACGCCTGAATGGTGTCGACCAATCTTCGCTGTTGCGAACCAGAAATTCCTGCCGGGCTGCGAACATAATTCACCGGATCGCCGCTGGCGCTGAACTCCACACCTTGAAACCGACTGGGCAAAAAGCCGGCCGACCACTGCCGTGATGCAATTGGTTGAGGATTGCGGCCACCTACGCTGGTCATCACCACAAAGCCCGGAAGCTCGTCCGTTTCCGCTCCCAAGCCGTAGTTGATCCACGAACCCATCGACGGTCGACCGCTGAGTGCCGTGCCGCAGTTCATGAAGGTAT
>JAGQOZ010001118.1 GCA_020426955.1 Planctomycetales bacterium | reverse complement strand
TGCTGTCCGCAGCCGCTTTGGCGGTGTCCGGAACAGGAACGACGATCGTGTCCTCGTCGATGGGAACAGTTTCGCGTCGAGCCAGCTCTTCCCCCAGACGTTTGCGTGACAGATACACGCCCGCATTGTCAAAGTGGCTGCCCGCGTTGGCAAAGTAGATCCATTCAAAGAAACAGTGGGCTCGACGAGGCGAATCGGCGTACTTTTCGACGCGAACGGTGTGGCCGTCAACAATCATCGCATGTCCCGGAGGAACGTTCTTGATGCTGGCGTCGGCAAAACCCAGATGAGTCAGTGCCACACTTTCACTGGCAGCGGCAAACAACGAACCTTCAACGGCGTAGCACAACGGCCGAATCCCGCGAGGATCTCGGGAAACAAACATTTCGCCGTTTGCATTCAGGTAGACAATATTCCACGACCCGTCCAGCCGCCCGGAAAGTGCCGTCAGCAGTTCGGTGGAGGAAATGCCGGGGTGGTCTGACAGTTCCTGTGAAATCAGATGATGCAGAACTTCCGTGTCGGTTTCCCGAGTCAGA
>JAGQOZ010001117.1 GCA_020426955.1 Planctomycetales bacterium | reverse complement strand
CCGTATCGTTCGCCAACACACCATTATTGACATCAACTTGAAGTGTTCCATCCGTGGCTACGCTGTACGATTCGCCGGTCGCGACTGGTGCATCGTTGACCGCATCGACTTGAATGGTCACGGTAGCTGGATCGGACGTTGCAGTGCCATCGGTTGCCGTGTACGTAAAGCTGTCTGTACCGTTGAAATCGGCGTCTGGCGTGTAGGTGAACTGCCCATTTGTTTCCAACGTCAGTGTGCCATTGCTAGGCCCGCTAACAAGGCTGGCGGTGAGCGTATCCCCATCGTCGTCGGTATCGTTGGCTAGCACGCTGGTCGACGTGACGAGAGCGGTATCTTCGTCGGTCGTGTACGAATCGTCGTTAGCGATGGGCGCGGCGTTCTGTGCGAGAACATCGATAGTTACCGTTGCCACGTTCGAGGCCGTACCATCCACGATGGCTGTGTAGGTGAACGAGTCCTGACCAACAAAATCGGTGTTGGGTTGATAGGTGAAAGCACCGTTGTCCGAAAGGTTCAGCGTACCATTCTGAGGCCCGGTA
>JAGQOZ010001116.1 GCA_020426955.1 Planctomycetales bacterium | reverse complement strand
CCGGTGATTAGCACATCTTCTCCCAAGACGGGAAATGACAACGCGGTGTGGACGGCATTGCCAAAGGGGTCGAAAACCGACGCGATGTCGCGATCAATCCCGTCTGCATGATGCCAGACGTTTGTCATGGGCAATGCCAGGTATTCGGCAAAAGCGCCGGGACGGTTGACACCTATCCCCTTGGTATCCGCACAGAGATGACGGCGACCCGCGAGGCAGTTGCGGCAGCGACCGCAGACCACGTGCCCCTCGCCACTCACCACTTCGCCCGGCCGAAAGTCAACCACGTTCGCACCGACCTCGACAATCTCACCGACGAACTCGTGACCGACGACCATCGGCACCGGGATCGTCTTTTGAGCCCACGCGTCCCAGTTGTAGATATGCAGGTCAGTTCCGCAGATTCCAGTGCGGTCGATCTTGATCAGAACATCGTTCATACCCAACGTGGGTTCGGGCACATCCTCCAGCCAAAGTCCTCGCTCCGAGTGCCGCTTGACGAGTGCTTTCATGGAACTGCCATTCATGCATGTAAGTGGTGAAT
>JAGQOZ010001115.1 GCA_020426955.1 Planctomycetales bacterium | reverse complement strand
AAGAGTACGGCAAGCATGGCTGCGACATAGGGCAATGCCAGCTCGCGTCCGAGGGTGTTCCACAGCGAGTACGTACCGTAAGCTGCGATCACGCCGAGAGCGACACCGGTCACTTGCCGTGCGATACGTCCTTGATTCCACTTGTATACGCCAACCTGGAATAGCTCCTGCAGGAACCCTCCCATCGCCGCGTTCTTTTCCTTCGCCATAGCTGCTACCTACCCACCTCGTGATTACCCTCGCGTTGACCAAATACTGACGAGAGCCTGCGATTTGGTAACGCAAGCAGGGGCGGCGGGAATCGAACTCGCAACCCCCGGTTTTGGAGACCGGTGCTCTGCCAATTGAGCTACACCCCTAGGACAGTCTCGCGCAGTCCGGCCAGACGCACGTCAGCCGGAACGCGGACCACCGTATTCTGACAGTTGTGGCGAGCGTTGCTCCGTAGAACAACTCCCTACCACTTTGCACGCGTGTCCGTCGTACGGGACTCGCGTGCGATCAATTTACTATCAAGCTGTGACAGCTTGTTGGATCTCAAGCAGCTA
>JAGQOZ010001114.1 GCA_020426955.1 Planctomycetales bacterium | reverse complement strand
ATCGACAGCAGATGTCGTCCAGTTCAAGTCCCCGGCAGTGTAACGTTGGATTTGCAGTCGTGCACGCGCGACCGCTTCCTTGGTGACGGGAATCTCATCCAGTGGTGAATCAAGAAGCAATCTCAGCCCATCGCCTCGATCTGATGCTCTGTGGATGCCAGCTAGGTGGAGCAAGTACCAGGTGCGTAGTGATTCAAGAAACTCGATTCGGCTAGTCGCGGCAAGCGGCATTACCACTTGCGTAAGCGTGGAAAGTGAGCCGGATAGTCTTGAGCTAATCTTCATTCGTCTAAGGCAGACACGTAACGACCGCCATCACCGGGTGGCGGGAGTTGACAGTAATTTCAGAAAACGCTGGCCAACGCCACTCCGGTGCATGGCTTGGTTCGCCCCAATCTGGGATTGTTGTCGACGAATGCTACCATTTGTGCCAGCCCTGATTGTAGCAGATTGTCTTGTCACGAATCCTGCATTCAGCGATTCCATCTTTCGTAGTCACATCGCCGTGTAGCCATACGCCGGAGAACCCGGTTTGACGCCACACATCCG
>JAGQOZ010001113.1 GCA_020426955.1 Planctomycetales bacterium | reverse complement strand
AGTTGCTGGACTATCTTTCCGGCAAACTGGACGACGAAACGTGCGCGGTACTGGACCAACATGTTTCCGAATGCGCCGACTGCTGCCAAATGCTAGACGAACTCTGCGGCGACCATGAACCGCTGATTCAGCGGATGCGCGCAATCTATGAAACGAATTCCAATGCGCACGGTATCACTTCCTTCGACACGTCCGCCAAACATCCTAGTGCATACCAGACTCCTTTGCACGAGGCCGATGATCGACCGCAAGCTGGTCGGCACGGACACTTTGAAATTCTTGGCGAAGTTGGCCGAGGCGGTATGGGCGTGGTTTACGCCGGTCACGATACGGTGCTGGATCGTCCGGTGGTGGTCAAGGTCTTGGGTTCGCAGGCGTCCACCCATCGTGACGCCGTGGAACGATTCGTAAACGAAGCCAAGATCGGCGGTAATCTGCTGCATCCGGGCGTGGTGCCGATTTTCGAACTGAGCCAAACCAACGATGGACGTCCATTCTTTGTCATGCGCCGCATCGAAGGCCAGTCGTTGGACAAACTGCTGTCACAGC
>JAGQOZ010001112.1 GCA_020426955.1 Planctomycetales bacterium | reverse complement strand
AGATCCGCCCGCTCCAATTGATCGAGAATGTTATGCCGATCGCTGAAAACCGTGTTGACGTTCGGCGGCATGATGTCGTCGAGATACCGCAGGCGTTCCATGCTGATATCCAGAATTGCCACGTCCGCCTGAAATCCGGCCGCGATCCGGGCGGCGTTATGTCCGACCACGCCTCCACCAAGAATCGTGATATGAGCCGGAGGAACCCCGGGGACTCCACCCAGAAGGATTCCGCGCCCTTCCTGAGGCCGCTCCAGATATTTTGCCCCCTGCTGAATGCTCATTCGCCCCGCGACTTCGCTCATCGGAGTCAGACAGGGCAATCCTCCCCTGGGACCGTGGATTGTTTCGTATGCAATCGCCGTTGCTCCAGAGGCCGCCACGACTTTCGTCAGCTCTTCGCTTGCCGCAAAGTGAAAGTACGTCAGCACGATCTGTCCACGACGCAACAGGGGCCATTCCTGCGGCAGGGGCTCTTTGACTTTGACGACGAGATCGGCCACTCCCCAGATTTCCTCGGGAGAATCGACGATCTTCGCTCCGCCCCGGACGTATTC
>JAGQOZ010001111.1 GCA_020426955.1 Planctomycetales bacterium | reverse complement strand
ATCAAGACCTCTGGGACGCAGGCATCTTGCGAGCCAATGGTGTAAGTGGCGTCGACGGCGCCAACTTCGACAGCTATTTCTCGGTTCAGGGCACGCTGGGACAGGATAACTACACGCTGACCTACAACGCCAGCAGCGTGGCCGGCGACTTCAACAACGACGGCGTGTTGACCGCGGCAGACATCGATCTGCTGAGTGCCGAGATCCGCGGCGCGACCAATCCTCCTGACTTCGATCTGAACTCGGACGGCTCGGTCAATGACGCCGATCACGCCATGTGGGTTAACGACCTGCGCGGTACCTACTACGGCGATGCGAACCTGGACGGCGAATTCAATTCCGGTGACTTCGTGGAAGTGTTCACCGCTGGCCAGTATGAGGACGGCATTGCAGGCAACTCGACCTGGGCCAGTGGTGACTGGAACGGCGACGGCGACTTCGACAGTGGCGACTTCGTGACTGCGTTCCAGGCAGGTGGCTACGAATTGGGACCACGCGCCGCGGTTGCCGCAGTACCCGAGCCGGCCAGCTTGACGCTGCTCGCATTGGCGGGACTGGG
>JAGQOZ010001110.1 GCA_020426955.1 Planctomycetales bacterium | reverse complement strand
CGCATGCCCGGCGTCAAGCCCATGTAGGCAATGGCACGCTCGGCCGCGGTGCGCTCGGTTTCATCGTTGAACGAAGCCGGATCCGGCACCACGCCGGAAATCTTGATGCCCTGACCCGGGTTGGTGCCCCACGTCACATACGGCTCGAGATCTTCGGCCTTGATGGTCACTTCCTTGTCGAACACGGCGTCGTCATCGGTTTTCAGCGTCTTCCAGTATTCGATGGCCTTGTCCCACATTTCACCTTCCGGCGCGTGCGGGCGTCCCTTCAGATATTCGAACGTCACTTCGTCCGGCGCGATCATGCCGGCGCGAGCGCCCGCTTCGATCGACATGTTGCAGATGGTCATGCGTGCGTCCATCGACAGTTTCTTGATGGCCTCACCACGATATTCAATGACGTGCCCTTGGCCACCACCGGTGCCGATCTTCGCGATAATCGCAAGAATAATGTCTTTTGCGGTGACGCCCTTCGGCAGTTCACCTTCGATATTCACGGCCATGGTTTTGAACGGCTTCAGGCTCAGGGTCTGCGTTGCCATAACATGTTCGACTTCGGA
>JAGQOZ010001109.1 GCA_020426955.1 Planctomycetales bacterium | reverse complement strand
TTCGGTGCTCCAGGAAAAACGATTGCATAAACAGTAAAAAATGCTTTACATAAGCAGTTTGGGTAGACTCGACAAGCTGCGTCGTCGGCGCCGCCGCGGCCCAAAGGAAAGTCGCACGGAGTTGGAATTGCCGTCTGGACACGGGTGCGAAAGCTGTTATTATCTTATTGGAAGGAAGAGACGCCATGGGGCCAGCGACCCCATAAAAGTTCATCTTTTCAAGGGATGGAAATTTTAACTTTCTGACTCATTTTTTCATACCGCTGTCAATAATTTGGCCTCTTCTCTGTTCCGGCCCCGCCGTTTCACACCCGTGATCGGCGGGGTTTTTTTGTGCGCGTGCCCACGCACTTTGGACGTTCACTCGCGGCCGTTGGCTGCTCCCTCCCCTACCGACGCCCAGGTGCATGCAGCACAATAGTCGACGGACCGATGGGCATCTATCGCTAGGACGGAAAAATGGCACACTGTGATCTTTGGCAAATCGAAGGCGATGAGGCATGCCTGACGAGCGCACGGCTGTCAGCCCACATCGCGCTGTCACATCCCGAGCAAGGTTT
>JAGQOZ010000110.1 GCA_020426955.1 Planctomycetales bacterium | reverse complement strand
GTGGTGTTGGCCAAAATTTGAGTGCGATAATGCGGCAAGAAGACGTCTCCGGAAACTCGACGTTCTGGAGTGCCGTCGAATGGTGCTTCGACATCCACACTGCCAATGAACGAATGAATTCCCACCAGCAATAACTGCGCGCCGTTCGCAATGAAACTCGGTCCCCCCGAATCTCCTTCTTGGAAATACGTTTCATACGTCAGCAGATGTGGCCCTGGGTCAACAAACGGGGCCACTAAATCACCAGCCACTGTGTCATCAATATAACCAGAAGAAAAGGTCACCGAAGTACCCAGCATGACGTTACCGGACGCGTCGACAACGTTCCGGCCCATGGCCATATCGGTTGTCGGTGTCGCTCCGTAGTTGGCCGAAGGCGAAATGCCCATTTGCCAGACGGTATCACCAATCGTCAAGCTGGTGGCGATGCCATAATACGTGACGTTTGGATCCACGGCGGAAGATAATTCGCCAATCCACAAATCGGTGTTGCCCAATTGCATGCCGCTGGCCACGGTTCGCACGGACGTATTCAAGTTGCTAGGGCCATTCCCGTGATGAAACGTCACCAGCGTGCCGTTGACGGGATGCGAATGGTTAGAACTCAAGAACGTGGTGGGACTGATCATGGTGACCCAGTTGGACGAAGCCGCTCGAGCCACCCCGCTGTAGTCAAATCCTGGATCGAAGAACAAGTTGCGATCGGGATGGGTAGACGTAGAACGATCTGCAAACCGATCATTCACCACCGCTTCAAAATCGCTAATCATCATGTCGGCGGACAATGTACCGCTCAGCGACAGCACAAACACCATGATACGAACGAACATTGCTGTGACTCTTGCTTCAACCCAAACAAACACGTCAAATCCTTTCCAGAATCCGTCCTTAAAGATTGCTTCTATCATAGCGTGGTTTCGGACCGCTGATAGCGAATGGCCGAAATTCGAACCAAGAATCAGATCGGCATGAATCGATTCCCTAGCGCGAGTATGGTAAATTGCGGAGTCTGGAATCCCCATGATACGGATGTTTCTGGTGGGAGCACGTTTTTCTACGAACAGGGTTTCGCTATGCTTCGGTCCTTTGTCACAACGCTTGTTGGTTTGGTTGTCCTTGGAATGGTGACTCAAGGCGGTTCCGTTTCCGCCGCCGAAAACGCCAACCGCTTCGCCTATCTGGACGAACCATTGAATCCGTATTACGTATCTGGTTCGTTTCCTAAGCTCACTACGCCGCAATGGACAGGAGATCCGAAGCTGAAAGCGGTTGTGGTGTTGGCCATTGATGACATGCGAGACTCCGCTAAGTACGAAACCTACTTGCGGCCGATCTTGGATCGTTTGAAGGAGATTGATGGTCGAGCTCCGGTGAGCATTATGACCAATTCGATCGAACCGACCGATGCGCAGGTTCAAGCCTGGCTGAAGGAAGGATTGAGTATCGAAGTGCATACGTTCGACCATCCGTGCCCGCTATTGGCCGACGGTGATTTTACCAAAGCCAAGGGAACGTACGATCGCTGCGTTGACTTGCTGAACGAAATCGAAAACAGCCGTCCCGTCGCGTTTCGCATGCCTTGCTGTGATTCGCTGAATACGCCGAGTCCTCGGTTTTGGACCGAAATCTTCAGCAAACGAACCAGCCAAAACCACTTTTTGGAAATTGACAGTTCGGTTTTCAATATCACAAATCAACTCGATCCCGATTTGCCAACTCAGCTAACGATGGATTCGGATGGTCGACCTACATTCCAAAAGTACCTGCCGTTTCTGTCGTTTGTGAACACCATCCAGAACTATCCCTATCCGTACATCATTGGCGGAACGTGCTGGGAATTTCCATGCGTTGTGCCCAGCGATTGGGAAGCTCAGAATTTGCATCAGCCCAACAATCCTCAGACCGTGGAGGATCTGAAGAAGGCCCTGGATGTCACGGTGCGGAAGGAAGGCGTGTTTGATTTGGTGTTTCATCCGCACGGCTGGATTCGCAACGATCAAGTGGCGGAATTGGTCGACTACGCGGACAAAAAATATGGCAGCAGTGTCAAGTTTCTGACCTTCGCCGAATGCCTGCGATTGTTGAACCAGCATTTGCTGGACGGTCAATCGCTACGCAACGAAGCGGGCCAACCGAACCTGATCAAACTGGTAGATCTGAATCATGACGGTTACTTGGACGTCATGGTCCAATCCGCCGATCACACCAAACTGAAGACTCGGATTTGGCAGCCGAACGATCACCAATGGAGCGAAACAACCATCTCTGCGTCGGCCGTTCAAATTCGTCTGGGCATGGTCAATGACCAGATTGTGGCCGGCGTGGAAGACCAGAATCATCAGCTGACTTGGTGGCGATGGCAAGACCATCAGTGGACAGCTTGGACGGACGTTTCCAAATTTACGAACGTTGCGGATTGGATTCTACGAGACCTTAACGCTGACGGACACAGTGACGTGGTTGTGTCCGTGGATGGCATGTCGGCCTGCTATTTCTGGGACACCGATCAAAGCAAGTGGACGTCGCGGTCGAATCGCTTGCTGGATCTACCGCTAGCGGCAGCAGCCAAGCCGAATTCGCCCATTCGCTTTGTCGACTTGGATGCAGATGGAGTGGACGAATGTCTTTATTCTTCGCCCACCAAGCTGGGAGTTTATCGGTTCGATTCCAATCAGCAACGCTGGACTCAGGTGTTTGCCTTGGATCGAAATGACATACCTGCGTCACAAAAGATTTTGCCCCCGTTTGTGCGTGCCGATGGTTCGAACAATGGCGTGTGGTTTCATTCGAACCATGTTTGGTACCAGAATGAAGACACTAACCGCTTGGCCGACCTTGTGGATCGAATTCCCTTCGCTTCGCTGTTAACGGCTCCCGAACTAAAGGACGAACGCGAATCAACTCCGTTTGCCGGCCCAAAATCTCCAGAAGAGGCGCTGGCGTCTATGGTGGTTCCCGCCGGACTGAAGGTAGAGTTAGTGGCATGCGAACCGCTTCTGGAGGATCCCGTGGCTCTGGACTGGAGCGCCGACGGCAAGTTGTGGGTGGCGGAAATGCGAGACTACCCGAACGGCATGGACAGGCAAGGAAAACCGGGCGGGCGAATTCGTTATTTAGAGGATACGGATGGTGACGGCAAGTACGATCGCAGCACGCTGTTCTTGGACAACGTGGGCTTTCCCAGCGGAGTGAAAGCGTGGCGAGACGGCGTGCTGGTCACAGCCGCTCCGGATCTGTTCTATGCCGAAGACACCAACGGCGACGGCCAAGCCGACAAACGCGAAGTTCTGTTTCAAGGTTTTCGAGAAGGGAATCAGCAGCATCGCATCAACGGGTTGCATTGGGGCGTGGACGGCTGGATCTATTTGGCCAATGGAGACAGCGGCGGGACGATTCGATCTGTGAAGACAGGCCAAGAGCTGAATCTAAGTGGGCATGACGTGCGTATTCGTCCTGATTCGGGCCAAATGGAATTGGTTTCGGGGCAGACGCAGTATGGTCGAGCGTCAGATAGTTGGGGCAACTGGTTTGGCGGAAATAACAGTTCGCCCGTTTGGCATTACGTACTGGAAGACCGATATCTGAAGCGCAATCCGTTTCTGGCTGTGCCGTCGGTGCATCGAGAGATTTCGAACCAACCTGGCGCGGCACCCATCTTTCCCGCCAGTCCCTTGCAGCCTCGATTCAATGATTTTGATCGAGCGAACCGGTTTACGTCGGCGTGTAGTCCGATGGTCTATCGAGATGTTTTGCTGCATGCGGCCGAAGAGTCGTTTGTCTATGTCTGCGAACCGGTGCACAACATGGTGCATCGAGAAATCATGACGCAGCAAGGCGTATCGTTTCGAAGCGAACGGTCGACTACAGAACAGCAGTCCGAGTTTTTTGCGTCTACGGATAACTGGAGTCGTCCCGTCATGGTTCGTACCGGCCCCGATGGCGCGGTTTGGGTCTGCGACATGTATCGACTGGTGATTGAACATCCCGAATGGATTCCCGAGTTCTGGCAAAAGCAGGTGAATCTGCGAGCGGGTGACGATCTTGGTCGAATTTATCGAATTTCTAGTACGCTGCGTCCCGCCAGGAAATGGCAGAAGCTAAGCGAACTAACTTCGGCACAATTGGTTGACCAACTGGCCAGTCCCAACGGTTGGCATCGCGACACCGCTCAGCAACTCTTGCTATGGCGGAATGATCAGACGGTGGTGGATCGTTTGACGGAGTTGATTGTAAGTCCGCAGCCAGATCAACATCCGGCCGCGGCAGTTCACGCGTTGTATGTGCTAGATTCGTTTGGCAAACTGAATGACAAAGTGTTGGCCGTGGCGATTCGAGAATTAGACGCCAAGGTAGCGATTCATGGGCTTCGCATCGCCGAATCACAACTTTCGAAAAACACGGTCCTTCAAAACGCGTTGGTTTATCGTTCGCAGCAACTGTTAGAAGGCAACGACGATGCCGCGTCAGCGGATCATCTCGGCGACAGCTTGCTGGGAATGCAAGTTGCGTACAGTGCTGGATATTTGCATCGTGAAATGGCAGCGTCTGTTCTCGTTTCGCTCAGCGGCGTCAGTCGTTCTGCCTATCTTCAGACGGCGGTGTTGTCGTCGGTTTCCGCCGACAATATCGGCGCGGTGGTGGATCGAGCGGTGGATGAATCGCGAGTTGACCTGCTTGCAAAGCTCTTGCCCATGGCCGTTCGCATGCAGCAACCCGAGGCGGTGGCGCGAGGCGTGAGTCGCTTAAAGCATTTGCAAGAATCGCTGCAATCGCGTTTGCAGGTGGCGGCCAATGTGCTGCGTGCGATGCAGGATGCCCAGTGGAATGACTCGGACACCGATCCGGTTATGAAAATGCTGGACCCTTTGTTCGAGCAAGCCAACAACGTGGTGGCGGATAGCGCGGAGGAGGATGCGATTCGAGTTGCGGCAGCGGAATTAATTGCCGAATGGGCTCGGCCCGATTCGCCCGAATTGCAGACATTGGTGGCCACCGCAATGCCGCTGGAAGTGCAAAAAGTCGGTGTGCGTCGCTTGCTGACTTCAACTCAGTCGGAAACGATCGAGATGATTTGGGACCAGTGGCGTTCGCATTCACCAGCGCTAAAGGACGTCATTTTGGATCAGCTGCTTTCGCGTAAAGACTCCACGGAACTGTTGCTGAATGCGGTGGAAACCAAGAAACTGGATGGTAATCAAATTGGACCTCGTCATCGGCAAAAACTGCAGTTGCATCCTGATGATGATGTTCGTCAACGAGCGAACCGGTTGTTGCAGCGCCAAGGTGATTCTGACCGCAAAACCTTGGTGGCTCGATATGTTCAGGCGATGCCGGCAGCAGCGAATTTAGATCAAGGCCGCCAATTGTTTCAGAAGCATTGCGCCACTTGTCATCAGCTGGGTGGCGAAGGATTTTCTGTCGGCCCCGATTTGACCGCGCTGACAGACAAATCCGTTGCGGCGTTGACCACGGCCATTTTGGATCCGAACAACGCCGTGGAAGATCGATTCTTGAATTACGTGGCCGTACTGAACAACGGTAGCCAGGTTTCCGGCATGATTGTGGCCGAAGCCGGAAATGGAATTACACTGCGTTCGGCAGACGGCAAGACGACCACTGTTTTCCGGAATGAACTGGAAGAACTGATCGCCTCCGGTGCGTCGTACATGCCGGAAGGGTTCGAACAACAACTCACACCAGACCAATTGGCCGACGTTGTCCACTTTGTGCAACAGCAGAAAGGGGCTCGCAAGGAGTTTGTAGGAAATCAGCCACAGGTAGCACCCGTGCGAGACGACGGTTCGATTCGATTGTTTGCCATTCATGCCGAAATCTATGGGCCGAATTTAGTGTTTGAAACGCAGTATCGGAACCTTGGCTACTGGGCGAACGAAGCAGATCGCGCCGTCTGGCAGTTGGACGTGCCGAAGGCCGGAAAATACCGAGTCTACTTTGATGCCGCGTGTCCGGACGACGCTGCGGGAAACCACGTGGCGTTGGCAATTGGCGAAAACACACTGGTGGGGCAGATGAAGAGTACGGGTGGTTGGGACAGTTATGATTGGGTTTCGATGGGAACTATTGAACTCCCCAACGGAAAGTGTCAGGGAACCGTTCAAGCGGCGGGGCCGATTCATCATTTTTTAATGGATTTGAGAACTGTAATCTTGGAACCAGTTTCTCCATAAGAGTGGAATCACGTAAGTCGCTGGTGATCAGAAACTTCAGTTTGGCCTACCGGCAGTAAGATAGAACGATTACTCTAAAAAGTAGATCAATTCTTTAGGGCCTCGTTCGAAATATCCACCGTGAATACAGAAGCAAGCCGCCGCAGCCGAGTTCTTCAGATCTCGTATGCGTGCCATCCAGGTATGAATTCCGAACCAGGAGTCGGCTGGAATCGCGCGGTTCAATCCGCAAAGTATTGCGATACGTGGGTGATTTGCGAACTTCAATATTCCAGCGACGTAGAACGATATCTTGCGCAGCACGGACCGGTCGCGAGCTTACATTTCTTTTACGTGCGAACGCTACGGTTGGAATGGCTGTTGATGCAGATTCCAGGTTGCTTCTATTTGGCCTATCACTTTTGGCATTTGCGAGCTCAGCGAGTTGCCAAGCGTTTGCATCAGCAACATCAATTTGATTTGGTACATCAGGTTGGCTATTGCGGTTATCGCGAACCTGGCTACGGCTGGAAACTGAATATCCCGTTTGTTTGGGGGCCGGTTGGTGGAACGCAGAATTTGCCAGTGCGGTTTACGTTTTGCCTGGGCGGCTGGAAAGGTATCGGCGAATGGTGCCGAAGCCTAGTTAACTCGCTACAGATGCGAACCAGTCGCCGCGTGTATCACGCATTGCGAGTCGCCAAGGTGGTGATTGCGGCGAATTCGACCAATCAGGTCGATCTAAGTCGCATGGCTGGCCGACCGGTAGAACAGTTTTTTGAAGCCGGTTGTTCACCGGAAGATGTCGTTCCGGAACGGTCTGATCGCGGGACACTTCGCTTGCTGTGGTCGGGACAACTGGAAGCATGGAAGGCCTTTCCTTTATTGCTACGTAGCCTGGCCCGTCAAAAAGGTTCCCTGCCGTTTGAATTGACCGTAATTGGCCAAGGTTCACAAATGAAAAGGTGGCAGAGCATGGCTGACCGGCTTGGCGTAGCGCAGAACATTCGCTGGCTCGGAGCATTATCGCCGTCGGAATCAAGGGAACACTTTGCGTCGGCGCATGCCTTGGTGTTTACAAGTTTACGAGACACCACGGGGTCCGCGTTGTTTCAGGCGTTGGAAGTGGGTCTGCCGATTGTTTGTTTGGACCACCAAGGAGCAAAAGACATCGTCACTCGCGCTTGTGGAATCAAAGTTCCTGTCGAATCACCGCAGCAAGTTGTCCAAGATTTGGCGTCGGCGTTGCACGACTTGTATCACTTGTCCAACGATGATTACGATGCTATGACCAACAACGCGTTGCGTCGAGCTCGCGAACTAAGCTGGGAACGATTGGGAGAACGCATCAACCATATTTACGATCGAGTATTGGGTCGAAGCGAAGCGACTGCGCCCGACTTGGCTGACAATGACGAATTCATGTTGGCCGAATCCGATTCTGGTAGCGAATCGTAAACCGCCATCCGCGTCATTCGGAACGTGACAATCGATTATTCTTCGATCGCGTCGTCTGGTTCGCTACTACCCGGACCAACGGCCAGCGCATAAGCCGTGGCGTTGGTGCGGCAATGCGAAATGGAAATAAAGATCTCACCAATTCCCATTTTTTCACACACGGTCCTGGCACCACCGGCCAAGCGTATCGACGGCTTGCCGCCCGGATGACTGTAGACTTCGACATCTCGCCAGCTGATACCTCGAATCCAACCGGTCCCCAGCGCTTTAAGCACGGCTTCTTTGGCGGCCCAGCGACCGGCGTAGTGCTGCATGGCCATCTTCTTGGAACTGCAGTAGTCAATTTCATGCTGCGTGTAAACTCGTTGCACAAACAGTTCACCATGTCGCTGGACCATACCTTGGATCCGAGCGATCTCGACAATATCCGTTCCAATTCCAATGACGTTCATAGGGTCGGTACCGATTTGATTCGCCGTGATTTCTGACTTATTTGACGCCGCACGCCTGTTGGGCTCGCAGCAAAACTTCAGCTGCTTTCTTCCGAGCTTTCGCGGCGCCGTCACCCAAGATTTCGGCAACTTTTTTGGTGTCTGCGGCCAACGCTTCTCGCTTTTCACGAGCTTCATTGAAATAGGCTTCCGAAGCATCCGCTACGGCCTTCTTGACTTCGCCATATCCGAATCCACCTTGGCGATATTTGGCGGCCATGGCTTCACGGTCTGCGTCGCTGGCGAACAGAGAATAGAGTTGATACAAGTGATCCGAATCGGGATCTTTCGGATCTTCCATCGGTCGCGAATCAGTGGTGATGCGCATGATTTTTTTTCGCTGCGGCTTGAGCGGTTCAAAAATCTCGATGGTGTTGTCGTAGCTCTTGGACATCTTTTCGCCATCGGTGCCTGGCACTTTGGCCGCCACGGGCATGACGCGTGGCTTGGGCAGCACAAACGTTTCGCCAAAGTGATGATTGAAACTCTGCGCGATGTCTCGGCAAACTTCCACGTGCTGCACTTGGTCTTGCCCAACCGGCACCACGTCAGCATCATAGATCAAAATGTCTGCTGCTTGCAAAACGGGATAGGTGAACAAACCGGCGTTGGCAGAAAGTCCTTTGGCGGTTTTGTCTTTGTAGCTAACACACCGCTCTAGTAGCCCCATTGGCGTGCCGCTCATCAATAGCCAGCATAGTTCCGAAACTTCAGGGACATCGGATTGCATGAACAGTGTTGCCTTATCGGGATTCAAACCCAAGGCCAACAAATCCAACGCCGCGTCCAGCGAATTCTGTTGCAGCACTTGTTTGTCTCGAATCGTGGTCAACGCGTGCAAGTTGGCGATAAAGTAATACGATTCATTTTCGTTTTGCAGTTCAATGTACTGCCGAATAGCGCCAAAATAATTGCCCCAGTGGAATCGCCCCGTCGGCTGTATCCCCGAGAGTACTCGCATTGGTATCACCTTGTCTAAATCGGAATGGAAAGCACCAAACGGCCGATTCGATGCATTTCGAATACACCGTTGGTCCATGGATTGGTTGTTTAGGTTCGCAGCGTGCCCGTGACTTCTTGAACGGAGTGGTAGCCGAGCGATTCGATAGCGGCGGGTAGTTGATCTAAAATGCGCACGGAAACTGTGGGATCGTAAAAATTGGCTGTCCCAATTTGGACGGCAGAAGCACCCGCCACCAAGAATTCCATCACATCATCCAGGTTGGCAATGCCACCGATACCCACAATCGGAATTTTTACCGCTTGCGCAATCTGATGCACGCAGCGAAGCGCCACCGGCTTGATGGCAGGACCGCTCAATCCGCCCACCACATTGCCCAGCATCGGTTTTTGCTTGCGCCAATTGACCGCCATGCCCAGCAGCGTATTGATCACCGAAACTCCGTCCGCTCCACCTTCTGCTGCTGCTTTAGCAATCACACGAATATCCGTTACGTTGGGTGTCAGTTTGGCCAAGATCGGATGGCGTGACTTCTGGCGAACCCCGGCAACCACTTTGTGGCATAACACCGGATCGGTTCCAAAATCAACTCCGCCCGAAACATTGGGACACGAAACGTTCAATTCGATGGCATCGATCGCTGCGTCATTCAAGCGTTCCGCCATCCACAGAAAATCTTCTTCGCTCTTCCCGGCAACACTGGCAATGATGGGGCACGCTAAATTCGAAAGATACGGCACGTGGTGTTCGATAAACATTTCCAGGCCGTCATTGTCCAGGCCAATGGAATTGAGCAGCCCGGCAGACGTTTCCACGGTTCGCCACGGGTGGTTGCCCGCACGAGCGTCGCGAGTCACCGTTTTGGGAATCATACCGCCCAGTCGTGCCAGCGGAACCACCTGCTGCATTTCTCGAGCATAACCGAACGTTCCGGAGGCAACCAAAATTGGATTGGGCAGCGTCAGGCGACCAAGTCGAACGGTCAAATCCACGTCCGTGGCCGAATTAGAGGTGATGGAATCCGATCGATTCATACGACAAGCTGCACGCGTTTCATTAAAGGACAAATTGGCAATGTACGTAATTCGGTAGTCTAGCTGTCAGTGCGTTTTGACACAATGACGCAAAATGACCGGCGATTCGCCGTAGACTAATACCGCAACGACGGAATCACTATGCGGATTTCTGAGCCACGATGCGTTATAATTTTGCACATTCGTTGTCTGCTTTTCCTTCCATTCCTGTTTGCCTACAAGCGAAATTGTTGATGATTCGATTTCTCCGTCGACCGCTGATCGTCTTGATTGTTTTCGTGGCTGCGAATTCGGTTCGAAGCGAAACTACCGACGCGTGGCCGCAGTTCTTGGGACCGCAAGGCAACGGACATGGTCCACAAAGTCGATTTGCCACCCAGTGGAGCGAATCAGAAAACATTGGCTGGAAGACAGAAATCGCCGGCAAAGGCTGGTCCTCTCCGGCGATTGTCGACAATCGCATTTGGCTGACGACTGCTACCGAAGATGGCCAGCAGCTTTCCGGAATCTGTGTCGATTTTGAATCCGGAGAACTTCTGCACAATCGATTGCTGGTGGCGGACAACCAAGCGCAAGAAATCCATACACTTAATTCGCACGCATCGCCGTCGCCAGTGATCAACGGTGAACGAGTCTACCTTTCGTTTGGCAGCTACGGCACGTTTTGTCTGGATTCGAAGACGGGTGAAGAAATCTGGCAGCGACGCGACCTGCCTTGTAATCATTGGCGAGGTCCCGGATCTTCTCCGCTGGTTTACCAGAATCTGTTGATCATGCACTTTGATGGTTACGACTATCAATACGTCATTGCGTTAGATAAGGGCACTGGCAAAACGGTTTGGCAGCGAGACCGAGATGTCGACTACGGTACGGACGACGGTGACGTCATGAAGGCGTTTTGCACTCCTATTGTGATTGACGTGAACGGACAATCGTTGTTGATTAGTCCTACGTCCAAAGCCGCGTTGGCCCTTGATCCCAATTCGGGCGAAGTCGTGTGGCGAGTGCGTTATGACGAATTCTCCGCAACCGCTCGTCCTTTATTCGACGGCAAGTCCCTGTTTATCAACACAGGCTTCGGCAAAGCAAAACTGCTGGGCGTAAACCCCATCGGCAAGGGCGACATCACCGATACGAACATGCTTTGGACTCAAGCCAAATCCATCGGCTCGAAACCATCGTCCGTCTTAATCGATGGTCGTTTGTACGTCGTCCATGATCAAGGCGTACTGAGTTGCCTGGACAGTAAAAGCGGCGAACCAATTTGGACTCAGCGCTTAGGCGGAAACTATTCCGCTTCATTGCTGTACGCTGGCGGTCACGTCTACGTGTGCAGCCAAGAAGGTGTCACCACGGTTTTCAAACCTGGCGACGAATATCAGGAAGTGGCCACCAACCAGATTGACGGCGGCTTCATGGCGTCGCCCGCCGTCTATCAAGATTCACTCATCCTACGCTCGCGAACTCATCTTTATCGCATTCGCGAATAACCGATGATCATTAACGCGGTTTCAATTTGTGATACTTTCTTGCGGCACAAAGTAACGGCGTTGCCATGATAGAACGGTGGGAACTCTGGACAGCAAGACCTTCCGAGCAACGTCATCGGATGCTTCGATAAAATGCCGCCGCAGTTCTAATTGAATGCGTTCTTGGATTTCCCAACTTGGTTGCAGGCATCCGTTTTCCGCTTCCTGCAAAAAGTTTGCGTCTCGTAATTTTTTTCGCATTGTTGGCGAAAGATAATCGGGCGAATCCGCTTCGTCCAAGTCCAGCAAGCGAAACAAATGCCACAACGTCAAACGGCTCATTCGATCGCTGGAGTCGTCCTTTGCCGAATCGGCGAATTGCTGGTTCAAGTCGTCCACAATCGCTTGGAAGCCACGCAGAAACACAGGCGTGGGCACCAGCGCATTGGCGGCCAGTTCGGTTCGCATCCGCAAGTAATGGGCGATCGGCTTGGCGTTGCGAATCAGTCGCTGGGCCAGTTTGGTCGGCAGAGGAAATTGGTCGATGTGATTGTCAAAGTAACACTCGACGGCGCGTTCAATATTCTCCAATTGCAAACGCTTCATCACTTGATACGCGGCTAGTTCATTTTGCCAAAACAGATTGGTCTGTGGCACGCCGATTCCTTGCCGCACATCAATTTGGTAATGCTGTAGCTCAAAAACCAACAACCGCAAGCGAACCCATTGATAGTAATGAGGATTGTTTTGATACTTGGCGAACGCCATGTCGGCGTAAAAGATGTCGTTCGATTTTTCGGGGCAGATGATATCGTGGTATTGGGCCAAGGAAAAGAATTCGTACCACTTAAAACGAATCAGACGCCATCGTCGCCGTAGCAATATCAGATCCCAGGCGAATTCGAAAATCATGAGCACCGCACCGACGGGCGTCAGTAGAAATTTGACGGTAGTCACCACCCAGAACAACCAAGCGTTTTGACGTCGACTGGCCGCGTCTTCTGACCAATCGAACACACTATCGACAGCGCCCAACATCAACGACGCGCCACCCGTCATGCCAATCGGATTGCTACCGGCCAACAAAAATCGAACATGATGCGCCGTGTCGGATATGGTGCTATTGGCAAACGTCATGACCGTCTTGATCACGGCCAAAAAGCCCAGCAACCAAATGGCGGCAGCCAGATTCCACATTGCCATCAGCACATAGGGCAAGGACGAAAGCACCAGCAACGTTGCCAGCAAAACGTATTCTCGGTGCCGACCACGATCCGCCTGCGCGACTCGATGCAACTTGCCGGTGTTAAAATCTAATTCCATCGATCCATCATCTTGCGAATTGAATGACGGCAAAATGGCCTTTGCCCCGTTTTGGCACACCATTCTGCGTTATCCCGACAATTTTCGTCAACAACGCACTTCCGGTTAGCCGTTTGGAAACCAGCATGATTCGGTTAGAATATTGGTCCCGCCAGATTGGCCAATGCGGCCGTTCCCGTTGGCTCTCTCGCCAGACAGCCAGATTCGCAGACCATGATTGCGGCCCCAAACGGCAACGAAAAAACTTTTCCATCCTATGTGATTTTACGAGGAACCAATATGAGACATTCGGTTGGCAAAACTTTATGTGCCCTGATTTTTGGAATGGGCCTGATGGCTGGTTCGCTATCGGCTGCGACGTTAGAGTTACAAAAAGGCGACCACATCTGTTTAGTGGGCAATGCGTTAGGCGAACGCTTGCAACACTTCAACCATTGGGAAACGATGTTGCACGGTGCCTTTCCAGACAAAGAGCTGGTGGTTCGAAATCTCTGTTTCCCCGCCGACGAACCGAACCTGCGGCCTCGATCAGAAAACTTTGGTTCGCCCGATGATCACCTCAAACACAGTCAAGCATCAATCATATTGTTTTTCTTTGGCCTGAACGAATCCTTCGCGGGCGAAGCGGGCTTGGACCAATTCAAAGCTGACCTTACCCAAACCGTCAACGACACCAAAGCACAAGACTACGGCAAAGGGAAGCCACGAATCGTTCTG
>JAGQOZ010001108.1 GCA_020426955.1 Planctomycetales bacterium | reverse complement strand
GATGTCGAAGCCGGTCCTGGCGGCGTCGAACAGCGCCGTCATCAGCCTGGGAAAGACCGAGAAATCACCCAGCAGCGTCTGCACCAGCGCCGCCACGAAGGCGCTGACGAAGAACCCCAGCCAGACGTAGTTCAGAACCAAATCAACCCCTGGCGCTTGAACAGCAAGCGCAGCCAGCTATCAACACTATAGCTTATCGATTGATGGAAGCAAGCTCGTCATCGGTTCAAAAGGCCGCGGAGCAGGCCAACCCAGTGACCGCCTGAGGGGGCGTCCAAACTTGGCGAAGCCCGTGGAGCCCGGGGGTGGACCTATGCGCCATGGCACTTCTTGAATTTCTTGCCGCTGCCGCACGGGCACGGGTCGTTGCGGCCCACCTTGGCCTCGTGGCGCACCGGCCCCGTGCGCGGGCCCAGGCTGCGGGCGATGGCGTAGAGGTCGTAGACTGCCCACAGCGCCTCGCCCCAGGCCTCGAAGCGCGCCTCGCTGGTGCTGGGCGGGCCGTCCGGGTCGTACAGGTTCAGGGCCGGCGTGCCGGTGTCGTCGGCCAGCAGGTCCTCC
>JAGQOZ010001107.1 GCA_020426955.1 Planctomycetales bacterium | reverse complement strand
ATAGGTGCTCCAAGAAAATGTTGGATTCGAACAGCAATTAGACGCAAATCTCTTCGATTGGCCCACCGCAGAGCGCTGGAATACGACCCTAGAATATGGCCGCAATGTGCTAAATTCATGCACACGATTAGGTTTTAGACTAATCCAGTTTTAGATTGATCCGGTTTTAGATTGATCCAGATTTAGACAAAACTCAGGTTGTTGATGAAACGGAGGCGACAGGATTCGAACCTGCGGAGCCCGTTAGAGCTCACCGATTTAGCAAACCGGCGCTTTCGACCACTCAGCCACACCTCCGATTGGGAAACGTGAGCCGTATTGTGATGGATTCGCCCTGTTCTGGCAAGCCACATCTGACGAAAACACCAGCCGATTAACGCACCGGTTGGTTCGACGGTACCGGATCGGCCGGCTCAATGGCAGGAAAATCGGAACTGTTGAATTGCCTGGCCTCGCCGTTATCTAACCACTGCAGGCGAACATGCACATTCGGCCACCGCCGAAAAGCCGGAGAAAGTCGTGATTCTGTCCGCTCACCCGTTGCACGATCGACGTGATTGGC
>JAGQOZ010001106.1 GCA_020426955.1 Planctomycetales bacterium | reverse complement strand
AAATTTCAGAGAGCGTTGGGTTTCCTAAATGGTTCGAACGATTCAAAACTCTTTCTCAGTCGCTCGAGAATCCCATCTACGCGAATCTCGAAGTTGCAGCGATCGCGCGATCTATCTATAAACTAGTTGATGACATTGCATATGCTGGCGCAGAGGAGCGGAATGTTCAGAACTCCGGCGAAGTGCTTCACAAATTGAGGGAAGTGAGCGTCGCAAAAACCGTAAACTTCCGATAACCAAGCCATGCACGCCGAGCACGCGATCGGCCGCTTTTGACATGGTGGCTTAACTCGCGCGTGCCGGGTGATGGCCGTCGATATGCCAGATACCACATGAGGCCGTTTTCGTGAGCGAATCAAAACTCCCGCCGCAGCCGCCGTTTTCCACCGACCACAACCGCGGGGCGGCACCATCTGGCGGCAGTCCAAGACCCAAAAGTACCCCGGGGAAGGTCTTAGCGCCTGCAATCGCGCTCATGTGTCTAGCCGCATTCAACGGATTGTTTGCGCTGAACGCACTGAAGGATTTGGCGTTGGGCGATTCTGAATTGGAAAAGATCGCGA
>JAGQOZ010001105.1 GCA_020426955.1 Planctomycetales bacterium | reverse complement strand
GGCGACTGAGTCGATGCCCACGAACGCCTGCACATGGTTCTACACGTGCAAGGGATGCGGCGCGAAATTGAGACCCAAAGAAGGTGACTGTTGCGTTTTCTGCTCATACGGAACGGTGCCCTGCCCGCCGATTCAGCTCGGCGAGAAGTGCTGCTAGCGGTCGCACGCCGCTCGTCGTCTAGCCTGCAACGCATCGCGCCGAGGTTTGGAATACGCGTCCTGATATCTCAACCATGAGTGCTGCACCAGCGCCGGCAATGCCAAGGGCCGAGCGAAACTGGCTTCGCTCGGCCCTGATGGAATTGCGGAGCGGGTGATGGGATTCGAACCCACGACATTTTGCTTGGGAAGCAAACACTCTGCCAACTGAGTTACACCCGCGAGGATCGCTCAGGGCTGCATTTTACTCCCGCCCGAATAGTGTGTCGAGCGCCGGAAACGCACCAAGTAACCGCTCGATGAGTGCGTACGCAACTGCCCGATTGAGATTGACGTTGCCGGCATTTCTCCCGTATACTCCGCATCCGTGTCGACCGCGGGGGCGTAGCTCAGCTGGGAGAGCGCT
>JAGQOZ010001104.1 GCA_020426955.1 Planctomycetales bacterium | reverse complement strand
TCCCAGGACCTCGGCGGCTTCGGTGAGTGAAAGCCCTGCGAAGAACCTCAGTTTGACCAGCTCCGCCACGCTTGGGTCTTCGAGGGCCAGTCGGTCCAGGGCCTCGTTGACGGCGAGCAGGCGGTCGTCTGAGACGTCCGCGGCGACATCGTCGTCATGCAGCTCGACGCGTTGCCGCTCGCCCCCGTGTTTCTGGCGCCCTTTACGCCGTGCGTTCTCGACGAGAATTCGCCGCATCGCTTCGGCGGCCGCGGCAAAGAAGTGGCCGCGCGAGTCCCAAAATTGGTCCTTGTTGCCGCCCGTCAACCGCAGGAAGGCCTCATGGACCAGAGCGGTCGCTTGCAGCGTTTGACCGGGCTTTTCCTGGCGGAGCCGCGCCGAGGCCAGCCGACGTAGGTCCTCGTAGACAATCGGCAGCAGCAACTCGGCCGCCCGAGCGTCGCCGCTTTCGATCTTCGACAGGATTGTGGTGACATCGGGCATGCTAGCGATTATAGCGATTGATGATCGGAGACGCCTGTTATCCTGGGCGCTTTTTGCCTCGCGCCAACAGCAGCAAGAGTGGCTA
>JAGQOZ010001103.1 GCA_020426955.1 Planctomycetales bacterium | reverse complement strand
CAGCGCTGAGATGTTGCAGACGGCCCAGTTTGATGCAACCACAACGTATGATCAATGGACAAAATTTCCCTGGGATTTCGCCCCTGAACAATTCGGGATGACCATGATCGAAACAGCCACCGGCGATTTCGACGCCAACGACCGTCGAGACATCTCGGATCTGGAAATGCTGGTCGCGGAGGCCTCGACCCCATCGGGCAACTCACGTCCGTTCAACTGGCTACCGGAAGCGATGTTCGACATCAACGGTGATACAGTGGTAAACCGATGGGATACCGAGGACTGGGTGCGTAACGTCGCCAATACCTACTTGGGCGACGCAAATCTGGACGGCGAATTCAACAGTAGTGACTTGGTGCAGGTCTACGCCGCGGGCGAATTCGAAGACGGTGTCTGGCGCAATAGCACTTGGAGCACCGGCGACTGGAATAGCGATCGGCAGTTTGATTCAGCCGATCTTGTGGCAGCCTTCCAGGATGGAGGCTACGAGCGAGGACCGCGTGCGTTGGCTGTTCCTGAGCCGAATCTCGCGGGAATTTCAATGTGCCTGATCATCTCAATCGTCAGC
>JAGQOZ010001102.1 GCA_020426955.1 Planctomycetales bacterium | reverse complement strand
CTGGTGTGGGTCCCGGCCCAAGGCCGACCAGATGTGGTGTAGTCACTCATGCGTCCGCCAGCAAGGAGAGAATTGTGACAGTTTGATGACGATCGAAAGGAATTCCCGTTTGGCGGTGTACGCGATGCCCTTCCCAGGCACTTCCCCTGACATCCCTATTGCGTGCGTCCGATTGACGACACTTCGACAGCGGTCGCCAGTACCTCCTGCAATTCGACGGAACGCTAGGCTGCAGAGGTTGGTCCATCCGCTGTCGGCAAGCTAACCGACGGATGAAGCATCGGTGTTCTTCACCTCGGCAATTTGACAATGGTCGAAATCTATAGCGTTCGGTCCAGGCTCGATGTCTCGTTTAACCCGCCGCCGGAGGCAAGGCAGTTGCTTCACGTCGTCTCCTTGCTTCACGTCGTCTCCTTGCCTCCGGCGGCGGGTTAAACGAATGCGCAACTGCCGGCGGTGAGGAAGACCGAAGCACTCTGAACCGAGTCGGTCGGGACAGCGGATGCATCAGCCTGTGCAGATTTGGCCAATCCGCAACTTGCACAGATCTGAGGTATCGTGGCATTTTC
>JAGQOZ010001101.1 GCA_020426955.1 Planctomycetales bacterium | reverse complement strand
CGTTTGAAATCAACGCAGATCCTGCGGATGCCGGCTTTCAAGTCCAGAATTTGTCTCCATTCTTGAATGTCACACCAGCACGTTTGCAACGTCGACGGTCGTTCTTGCAACAATTGGATGCGAACCAAGCAGAATTCGAACAAACAAATTCCACATTCCAACCGCGTCACGATGTATTTGAACAAGCGTTCCGCATGGCCGTTTCTTCGAAAGCGAAACAAGCGTTTGACTTAGACCAGGAAACGGCGGACGTTCGTAATCGCTACGGTCGCAAATCGATTGGCCAATGTTGCTTGTTGGCCAGACGTTTGATTGAACGCGGAGTCCGTTTTGTCACGGTCAACAATACAGGCTGGGACACGCACGCCAGCCTGGTCACTCGACTTCAAGAAGGTTTTACCGGGGCGAAAACGCCGGTTGGTTTGGGGCCTTCCTTTGACCAAGCGTTTGCGACGTTGATTACCGATTTAGAAAATCGAAATCTTTTGGATGAAACACTGGTGGTGGTCATGGGCGAATTCGGACGCACTCCGAAATTGAATACGGAAGGCGGCCGAGACCATTGGCCT
>JAGQOZ010001100.1 GCA_020426955.1 Planctomycetales bacterium | reverse complement strand
AATGCCGTTCCTGGAAGGTACCCGACTTTGCATGCGGATAACGGCGCGCGGCACGTTCTCAGTAACGTGGCTTTACTGGGTGCAGGAGTGACGGCCGATAGCGACGGGGCTCCAACACCGGCAGCGGATGGCGATTTGAACGATGATGGTGTTATCATCGGAACGGGTACGGCTACTTCCGGCTTGTTCAACCGAAATATCTTCACGCCGATCGATATTACCATGTCTTCGCCTGGATATGTCGATGCTTGGATCGACTTCAATGCCGACGGAGACTGGGATGATCCAGGAGAACAGATCCTTCGAGGAGCCCGTTTTACAGCGGACACGTTGACCCAGACGTTCATGGTAACGGTACCAACTACCGCACCGGTACCAGCCACCGCGACTACCACGTTTGCTCGTTTCCGCTCGAGCTCTGTAGGACGACTAGAAGCAACTGGCTTGGCTGTAGATGGGGAGGTTGAAGATTACCAAGTTACGATCGTTCCTGGCACGCCACCGACTGCCGTCAACGATTCCTATACATTGAATGAAGACGGAATCTTAGTTACTACAGATGCTAACGG
>JAGQOZ010001099.1 GCA_020426955.1 Planctomycetales bacterium | reverse complement strand
ATGAATAGCGTTCCCGGCTGTTCGGCGCCCTGATCCGGAAAAACGATCGACACCGGCGATTTGCGAATTTCTCGCTCGATGTAAGCGTCGTCGGTGTCGGTCAGTCCGAACGCCAAACGCCCGGCGGACACGGCTTGCGCGACTTGCTTGTTCCCCGACAGCACTTGCACTTCGTTCGCTTTCAGGCGGCGAAAAAAGTCTTTCGCCTTGTCGTCGCCCCAGGCGGCGAACAGGCAGGCCGCGTGCGTGGCCGTCGTGCCGAACAGCGGTTTGGCGACGCCGATCCGCCCTTTCCAACGGGGATCGAGCAGATCGTCGATCGAGTCGGGCGCGTCGGCCGCCGCGACGACTTCCGTGTTGACGATCAACACCCGCGCCCGCGCGGCCAGGCCGTGCCAGGCGCCGCTGGGCGAGACGAATTGCTGAGGGTAATGCGCCGCTTCCGGCGACGTGTAGACATCGAGCAGGCCCGCCTTTTCCAGCCGCAGCGTGTTGAGGATTTCGTTGTTCCAGAAGACGTCGCAGCGAGGGCGACTGCGTTCGGCCATGATTTGCGTCGTCAGCCCGACGGTC
>JAGQOZ010000010.1 GCA_020426955.1 Planctomycetales bacterium | reverse complement strand
ATGAGCGTCTGATTGCCAGAACCAAGGATTTGCATGACAGTTCTACGCCCAGCAGCAGCGGACTAGCTGCCTTTGCGTTGTTGCGGTTAGGAAAGCTGACAGGTCGAGCGGACATTCAAAGTGCCGGTGCCAATACATTGTCCGATGCCTACGGTGTGATGGAGAATTCGCCGGTCGCTTGCGCGCAGCTTTTAATGGCATTGGACTTTTTCTTGGGGCCATCGCACGAAATTGTCTTGGTGCAAGGCAACGATGTGGATGAAGCGAATCAGATTCTACGTCACTATCGCAGCCACTATTTGCCGAATTGTGTTTTGGCCAGTGACATCAATCCGGCAACCACAGTACGGCTGGAAATTCTGAACGATAAGCACGCCATCGCCGAACAAGCCACGCTGTTCGTCTGTGAAAACTTTTCCTGCCAACAGCCCGCTTGCGGCAAGCACGCCGCGTCGATCTTGCTAGATCGCCTAGCCCAGAAATCGTAATCGAAGTCGCAATCGCGTGTTGGCGAGGTGAACACCATCCGGAAGGAGCGTCGAGCTTTTGAATCGCACGCGTGCGCAAGCAAAAATCCGCGGAGTGCCATCGAGCTGCACCCGTGAGTGCTCCCTATGGTTCTCCGCGGATCTGACAATGACGATCGTGAACCGCGAGCTTAGTGGCTTGCAGCTAATTCGCAATTGGGACCGGCCGCACGCACTTCCGAACTGACGCCGTCTTCGTACTGAGCGAAGTTCTTGACGAACAGTTGAGCCAGCTTCTGCGCCGTTTCGTCATAGGCCGCAGAATCACTCCACGAATTGCGCGGCACCAAGATTTCGCTGGGCACGTTCGGGCATTCCGTGACGGCCTCCAATCCAAAGACCGGGTCAACCGTGGTCGGAGCGTTCAGTAGTGCTCCCGAATGAATCGCATCAATGATCGCTCGCGTGTGCGTCAGCTTGATACGCTTGCCCGTTCCAAACGCTCCGCCGCTCCATCCCGTATTGATCAGCCACACGTTCGCTTGGTGCTTGGTTATCTTTTCGGACAGCAACGACGCATATTTGCCTGGGTGCCAAACTAGGAACGGTCCGCCAAAGCACGGCGAGAACGTTGCTTGTGGTTCGGTGACACCCACTTCGGTACCAGCCACCTTGGCCGTGTAGCCGCTGATGAAATGGTACTCCGCCTGAGATGGTGTGAGGCGACTGACGGGAGGCAAAACGCCAAACGCATCGCAGGTCAAGAAGATCACATTCGTAGGATGACCGGCCACGCACGGCACCTTGGCATTCGGAATATGCTCGATAGGATAAGCCCCACGAGTGTTCTCGGTGACTCGGGTGTCATTGAAGTCCACATGGTGGTCGGCTTCGTCGTACGTTACGTTTTCCAGCACCGCTCCGTAGCGCAACGCGTCAAAAATCTGTGGCTCGGCTTCTCGAGTCAGATAGATGGTTTTCGCATAGCAGCCACCTTCGATATTGAAAATGCCTTGATCGGTCCAGCAGTGTTCGTCATCCCCTATTAGATGTCGATGCGGATCTGCAGACAACGTGGTTTTACCAGTTCCCGACAGGCCGAACAGAACGGACGATTCGCCGGTGTCGATGTCGGACGTGGCTGAACAGTGCATGGACAGCACGCCCGCTTTCGGCATCAGGTAGTTCATCAGCGAAAAGACCGCCTTCTTCATTTCGCCGGCATACTGTGTGCCCAAGATCACAACTTCTCGACGTTCCAAACTCAAATCCACACTCGTTTTGGACGTCATGCCGCTGGTGTAACGGTTGGCGGGAAAAGCACCTGCATTGAAGATAACGCAATCGGGTTCACCAAAGTTGGCCAGTTCGTCGGCTGTGGGGCGAATCAACATGTTGTACATGAACAGCGCGTGGTAGGGACGAGCGCATACGACTCGGACCTTGATTCGGTTTTCAGGATCCCAACCGGCAAACGCGTCGATGCAATACAGGCGCTGACGTGTGTTGAGGTAGTCGATCGCTCGTTCGCGATTTACGAAGAAGGTCGATTCGTCAATGGCGATATTGACCGATCCCCACCAGACGTCGGCAGCGGAATCTTCGTGCTTCACAACTCGTTTATCTTTCGGCGAGCGCCCTGTCTTCTCTCCCGAATAAGCAATCAGCGCTCCCGTGTCCGATAGCGTAGTGCCGGGATCATGACGCAATGCTTCTTCGTACAACGTAGCTGGAGACGGATTGCGCAAAACCTCAGCGACATCAATGGTGTAACCGTTCAGTTTGAATTCAGACATGTTTTCAAGTTTCCTTTCAGATATGTTGACCTGCAGGAGCTCAGCAGAAGATTCCTGACGCCCTGATGCATCGCGGGACGCGAACCTGCGTCCATCGCTCAGAAAACTCTAGATCACGTTCCATTGCCAATGGTCGCGAGAACTGGTTTTTACGCATCCGTGCTTGAAGTGCGCCAAATTCGCACTGTGCCGATCGGGTACACAAAGGCGGTCACGCTGTCAACAACTGCCAATTCATCGGAAGATTCAGCACGGATGACGCGGGTTTCCGTGCCGGATGTGAAGATAATCGGGTTCGAACGTTTCGGCACCTATTGAAGCTACGGAATCGAATGCAGCTCAGAACCGCGTCGCGTAAACGCGGGCATGATTGACTCGGCATCCATAACGGGGATGGGCGAAACATGTGCGTCGAAGTAGCCGGCCAAGAAACCGTTGTTCCAGATGTTTCCCAGCCCGATCAGCGGATTATCAGGTGGCAAATAATATTCAGCCGGCTTGGTCCACGGCACTGCGTACGTATCGTCTGCTTCCACAACGGCGATCGTCTTGGATACTCCATCCTGAATGTCTCGAATTCGCAAGCCGCGCTGTTCGTCCGGTTCAAAAGCCAACCCTTTTCCGACCACCGCCAAGATCTGCGTGTAACCTGGTTCGGCATCACCACCCACAGGTTCAAAAATACTGGGCATTCGATCGACCAGTGCTTTGTTGTGTTCACTGTCCCATGGTTCATCCAGTCGAAACTGGCGATACAGCGCATTTTCGTCCAGCATCGGCAGAATCGCTACTCGCCAACTGAGTCCCGGATTGCCATTTGCGGCGGGCAATGCCGCCGGCGGAAACCGCTGGTTCGTAGCCTCGTACTGGACCAACGCGTAGGCGATTTGTCGAAGATTGTTCGAAGCTTTGCGCTGCAGCACGGTCGAACGCACCGCATTGATCACGCCTGGACGAGGCTTCATCGTCGGCGCTGCGGCGCTGGAAGAGAAATCTCGCGAATCATCGTCCTGTGACACGTTGTTGTCATTTGTTGAGTCACTGATTGCAGAGCCATCCTTTTGTTTTGCCAAGTAGTCGCGACAGTAATCTTGATCCACGTTAGACAACTTTTCAATCTTCACTTTGGCCGTCTTTCCGTCTGGCCGCTCGATGGTGACGATGCCCTTTTCTTCGTCCAGTTCGATCAGTTTCGCTTCTACGTTGAACTTGCCTGTCGGATCCGACCACGTTCGAAATTCCTGCGCGAATGCATACGTACAGCTCCAGAACGCCAACCACAGCGACACACAAATCACAAATCGGTACATGACTAACTCTCCATTCGAAATGACACGACCACTACCCTCACATGGTACCAAATTACAACGGAAGTAGTGCCACTTCAGCTTGAGCGGTGAACCAAAAACTGATGCATTTATGCTACACGGTTTGCGTGAATTGTTGTTTGACACCAACAGGGCGATTCGAATTCGAATCATTCGGAAAACAACGTTGTATTTGGTGGAAAAAACCACTTGATCAACTCTTGGCTATGGCCTATGAACTAGGCTTTTGATGGATTCAAAAATTGTCTCTTCTTTGATTGGCAGCAATGAGTGTGAATGATTTCATATCAACTGTCTCGTCTCTAGTCCGAACGTCACTCAAACAATCACGAACTCCGCGCCGCGCTCATCGCAAGTTGGCTCCGGAATCGTTAGAGGACCGTCGAGTCTTAGCGGCGATTGGCCTAACCGCCCAAGAACAACTATTGTTGGAGTTGGTCAATCGGGCTCGCGAAAACCCTTTGGCAGAAGTCGCTCGGTATCCGGAAATCAGCAATTTGAATTCGGGTCTGCCGGCCGGCACATTGACGTCCACGCCCAAACAACCGTTGGCTCCTAATCCGTCGTTGATCAATGCGGCTCGTATGCATTCGCAAGACATGCTGAACAACAATTATTTCAGCCACGTGAATCTGCAGGGGCTGAGCCCATCCGATCGAGCTCGTAATGCGGGCTACGGAACGGGCGCGGGCGAAAACATTGCCTGGGGTGGTTCGACGGTTCCGGTGGACGAAATTGACCAAGTGTACGAACGGCACAAGGCGTTGTTTCTAAGCCCCGGCCATCGCGAAAACATTTTGGAAGACGACTACCGAGAAATCGGTAACGGCGTTCGCTACGGAATTTTCACCACCTTTCCTCCGCAGACAGATCCAGCGCGAGATTGGTACGCGGCGATGGTAACGGAGAATTTTGGAAATCGCGGTGGCAATTTCTTTTTGACCGGTGTGGCCTTTACGGATGCCGTGGTCAGCGATGATTTCTACACGGTTGGTGAAGGGGTTGGCAACATCACGGTGGTGGCTACCAACGCATCCACCGGCGCAGTCTTCTCGACAATTACCGGATCCTCGGGCGGCTACACTCTGCAAGTGCCGGCGGGGTCTTATAACGTTGTGGCGTCGGGTGGTGGAATGAACGGGACGCTTTCTTCGACGGCAACCGTTTCCAGCCAAAACGTGAAAGTGGACTTTGTGACCACTCGTGCCACAGGCGGCGGAGGCGGTGCAACCACGCCACCTCCTGCTCCCGATTCGCCACCGGCGGCTCATCCAGCCGAAGACATTGTGGCGTATGCCAACGGAGTCTGGTACCAATTTGGCAGTAATGGTTCTTCCTTCGACACTCAGATCTGGGGTTCGTGGTCCAACACCACTTGGTATGACGTTGCCACCGGTGACTTCAACGGCGATGGCGATACTGATATCGTCGGGCGGAATAGTGCCGGCGATTGGTATGTGGCATCTAGTTCGGGGGATCGGTTCAGTACGGCGTCGTGGGGACATTGGTCGAATGTGGTGACCTGGGATGATGTTCGCGTTGCCGATTTGAATGGCGACGGCCGAGATGACTTGGTGGGCCGCACCAACGGGCAATGGTGGTCCGGAATTTCGAATGGATCGAGTTTCGAAAATCAATATTGGGGGCGCTGGTCAGCCAATTTGAGTTGGGATGATGTTCGCGTCGGTGACTTTACCGGTGATGGGCGAGCTGACATTGCGGGTCGCACATCGGGCCAATGGTGGGTTGCCAGTTCTACGGGTTCGTCATTCGAAAACAGTTACTGGGGACGTTGGTCCACCGCCGTAGATTGGCAGGACGTCATGGTGGGCGACTTTGATAACGATGGCCGCGATGATTTGGTAGGGCGAGCCAACGGGGCTTGGTGGATTGCCAATTCCAACGGCAGTGCTTTCCGAAACGAATTCTGGGCCGCTTGGACCACGACGATTTCCTGGGAAGACGTGCAAATTGCCGACGTCAACGGTGACGGTCGCGACGACATTTTGGGCCGGGCCAACGGCGCTTGGTGGGTCGCTCGATCGACTGGATCGGCCTTTGCCAATCAGTATCTGGGATCTTGGTCGAACCAGATTTCATGGCAAAACGTGATGGTCTTGGATGCGAACAATGACGGTCGCGATGATGTTGTGGGTCGTGCCGGCAATGAATGGTGGGTCGCATTGTCCAATGGAAGCGAATTCGCCAATCAGAAATGGGGTATGTGGCAGTTGCACGTGGCACCGGCATATACGACCACCGGCGTTTTCAGCTAAAGTTGGTGACAAACGTAACCTACGCTTTTGACGGTTGACTAATTCGATAACGTCCCCCATTGCGTAGGAAAAGCCTGTGTCGACAACATATCCAGAAGACGAAGTTGCTCCGTTAACTGACAGCGAAACGCAAACGGCAGAAGCTGTGGATGCGGAATCTGTGGATGTTTCAGATGCGGAAGCACCGCAGGAAACGGAATCCCAGCCGGTGGTGAATCCGTGCCCACAGTGTGGCACAGGCCGAGACAACTATCCTGTGTGTCGCGCTTGCGGTTGGTACGAACTGATCAATAGCTACGTCGAAATCGACGCGCAAATGGAATTCGGCGACGGGCAAATGGACCAGCCGCAGCCGTTTCGGGTTCCGTATTGGGCATATGGGCTGGGCGGCATCCTCTGTCTAATATTCGTCGAAAGCATTGTCGCGGCCGTGATCTTGCCACTGAACCATCCACACCGCATGATCTGGTCGGTGGTTCAATTGTTTTTCGGGTTGATTGCCGTTGTGGCCGGTCAGCTTCGCGCCGCGTTCCTTTCGACGATGGACAACGCAGACGCAGAACTAAACGATTGCATCATGCACCCGATAAAGGTTTGGTCTGCGGTTACCAAGCGACTTCCCAAGACGGTCAGTTGGTTAGCGCTGGGATCAGGCGGTCTGCTGGCTGTCGTTATGTCATTGTTTGTTATTCGGTCGATCCCCTACGACAAGATCTGGGAAACGGATGGTCCTCCGCCCAAGGTAAAAGACAAACTGGTTGGGGCAATTGCGGACGCTGCCAAGGAAGCTGAATCAGACATGACAATGGAAGAAGCGATGAATGAATTGGCGGACAAGGCAGTACCGGAAGAAGAAGAGGAAGAAGAGGAAATCCTGCGAGAAACGCTGGACGGGGTCATTTTGGGATTCTATCAGACGACTTCCGAAGACGGCCAAGAAGGCATGATTTCGTCCGTGTTGATTGGCACCGTTGTTGACGGCAAATTGGCCATTTTTGGCACGGTGGGACTAGGTTTGGACGAAGTTCGAGACGACTTGACGAAGAAGCTGTTCTCGATCATTCGGCCCACGCCGTTCGTTCCGTCCGATGCTTCGGCAACTTGGGTCGAACCCAAAATACTCTGCCAGATTTCGTACAAGCCTGACAAGAAAGGCAATGTCACCGAGATGCGGTTCGAGAAATTCTATAAGTAATCGTCCCGCCTCCAACCGACGAAGCCTTGTAAATAGAAAAAGGGCTCGCGAAACTTTCGCGAGTCCTTTTTACATGGGCATCAGTGAATACGAACAATGCGAATCACACGATCCGCCTTGCCTTTAGCGTTTGACTCGCGCGTTCCCTTGCCAAATACTCCAGACTTGCTCTTCATCGGCAGGTTGAGCGTAGTCGGTCAAGAAAGTCGCGGCCAAGGCACCGCTGGCCCAGCCAAACTGCGCACACTTTTCCGCTTCCCAACCTTTGAGCACACCGTACAGCAAGCCACCGACAAAACCGTCGCCACCGCCAATACGATCCAGAACATGAATTTCACGCGGCTCCAGCACGTGCCACTGGTCGCCACAGGAAACGATGGCGCCCCAGTTGTGCGAATTCACACTGTTGACTTCTCGTAAAGTGGTCGCGAACACAGAAGCGTTGCCGAACTTCGCTTTCACTCGACCAATCATCTCTTTGAAACTTTCAATTTTGTCGGCAATCCCCTTGCCACCCGCTTCCGGTCCGGCGATGCCCAAACACAGCTGAAAATCTTCTTCGTTACCCACCAAGATGTCGGCCAAACTAGCAATTTCGCCAAACGTGGCGGCCAGTTCTTCTTCGCGACCTTTCCAAAAGGAAGCGCGATGATTCAGGTCGAATGAAATCTTCGTGCCGTGCTTTTTGGCGGCGCGAGCAATCTCCAGACAGAAACGGCTGGAGCCTTCCGATAGTGCACCTATCAATCCCGACAAATGAACAATTTGCGCACCATCTTGGCCGAAGATTCGATCTAGATCGAAGTACTTCACGTCCAGCTCTCGGCCAACTTCGCCCGCGCGATCATTGGCAACTCGCGGTCCACGCGAACCAGCTCCGCTATCCGCCATATTGATCTGGTGACGATATCCCCACGGCGAATCGGACTTGAATTCCGGACCTTCGTAGTCCATGTGTCGACTGCCCAGATTATCTTTGATGAATCGAGAAACCGGGCTACCTTCCACAAACGCGGTAAGGATCTTAACTTTGAAACCCAGATATGAGGCGATGCTGCCAACGTTGGATTCGGCGCTGGTGGCCTGCATTTTGAACGTGTCACTACAATGGAACGGCTGCCCATTCACGGGCGTCAACCGCAATCCCATGCTGGTTGGGATCACCATCTGATATTTCGCGTCTTTACGAAGTTCAATCATTGCTATTCCTGTGTTTTTGTTTGTGAAACCGGTGAGAAAACCTAGGCGGATCGTCCTGAAGACACGTCGCCTTAGCTGTTTAGCGTTTCATGCACGTGCCATTCGAACCAAGGCATCGAACCGCGGCGTGCGAAACGCGCATTTTATTCTTTTTCCGCCGTTCGACTAGGTTAGGAACCTCTGCTTACCGACCGACGTGCAGAGTGCGAATTCGCCAGTTCTCGGTTTCTAGAATTCCATACAGTGCGTCATCGCCAGAATTACGCTAAGCCGGGTGAACAAAACTCAAATGCAATGCCGCGTGACGCAGGTTCAAACTAAGGTTTTGCTGTAAGGTCATCTTGCCGAACATCGGATGTTTAGGCAGAGGGCCATGGCTGTGGTAGTATTCCACGGAATCTTTCAGGTGCGCCAAGGCCTGAGCGACGTCGACGTCACCTTCTTCCCAGAAAAAGGCTTCCGCATCGGGCGGTAGCTTGAAGCCAGGCTTCACGGGTTGATCCTTCAGGACCATCGGCTTAATGAACGGAATAATCAATCGCATATACCATGGCGGACGAGGCCCTTGGACGCGGCCGGTGGTCAGATCGTGAGTCCGAGCCAGATGCTCCAGGATCTGACCGAATGAATGCTGTCCGGTTGTGCGAACTTCACCCGCCGCCAAACGCTCTGCGTCTGCCACAACTTCATCTAACGAATTAAATACAAGAACTCGGCGTTCCTGCGTACTGGTCATAGTCAAGCCTCCTTGGATTTGAATAAGAAGCGACAGAAACTTGTCACCTTGCCTATTAAACGAACGACTTCACCGGTCGCTTTGCTTAACCGAAGATAGACTAGCGTAACAAGTCACGAAGCAATGCACGAGTCGTAGCTTCGCCTGATTACGAATTGAATTCGAATTGATGCGTGACGAAATACAACGGGTGTCAACTATCCGCTGGACTCGTCCAATTCCCGCTGCACTTGTTCCATTAGTTTTTGCAATTCTACGTCGTCACCATCACAGCAGTTCAGCAGCGCCGCTTTGGCAGCCTGCGAAAACTCTGCAGCCTGCTGCACGTCTTCGATCTGTTCGTCTGCCAGTAGCATGCGTTCCGCCACGTCGTCCAGCAATCCACCGGCGGCGCGGTTCAAATCGGCATCCAGCAACGCATCAAACAACGCCACCAAGGGCCCAGGATCTCCGACCAGTAATCGCTCCCAAATCACTTGCATCGACTCTACATCCTTTATCCTTGAATGATGTCGTTTCAAAACTAGGCCAGCGGTTTGCGACCCAAAATCATATTGCCGCTGGCCAGACAAGCGGGAACGCCGCAGCGGAAGGTCATCGAGTTTCCTTGAATTGCGGCTGCCAGCCAACGTTGCGGAAAGCGATTTATATCAAAGAATTCGCTGGTCATGCGACCCACGACACTCACTCCGCATTCCTGCATTGCTTGTTCCAGCGTCGCCAAATTGGCCACTCGAGTCAGCGGCGCATAGTCTGCTTTTTGATCGTGGAATTCGTACCCGTCCGGTGTTTTTTTCATTTTGCGGCGTTGCCGACGCAACAGACGTAGCATGCGTACCAACGCGAATTCGATGGAGCGATGATTGTTTTCGAACAATACAATTACGCCGCCCGGTTTGAGCTTGCTGCAGAGCTGCGACAGCGAGGTTCGCCAACGAGGAATATGCATGAGGACGCCTCGGCAATGAATCGCATCGAACGATCCTTCCAGCGAACTCAAGTCTTCTAAGCCGTGACACGCAAATGTCACTCGATCCGTGAGATCTAATTCAGTGGCTCGTGCGCGAGCGGTCTGTAACATTGGTTCGGAAATGTCGATGCCGGTGACGTTATAACCTAGCCGTGCCAAGCGAAAGGAATGGTCACCTACACCGCAGCCTGCATCCAGCGCCGTGCCCACGGTAGGAACGGCCAAGCGTTGAAAAGCCGCTTGCAAAAACCGATCGTTCAGCACGTCCTGAGCCGGTTGATGACGATAGACCGCCTCCCATTTTTCGTGCAGGTTGGCGTTTTGAAATTCACGTTGTAGGTCAGATGCGTTCATAAGTTGTGACGAATGGCTTTTAGCAAGTTGGTCCAGCGACGCAGTTGGCGAACCATCCGATTATAACCGGTCGCATGCCCAGACCGCTCGAGCGAATCATGCGGTAACAGCCTGCTCCGATCGACCGTTCGCACTAACCGGAATATCCAGAATAACTGTCGGTGTAGCTTCGCGGCAAATGGGCCAATCGTTTGGCAATTTCCAAGTGCTGCATTTCTGTGGCTTCGACCAAAACCTGGTAATCGCCAACAATGGTGACGTGAATCGCCGCTGGGTGGCGACCGATGTCGCTGATCAGTTTGGCAATCGACTCAATTGATTGTCGTTCCGAAATCAGACCTCGAACTTGATAGTTCAACGACACCAACAACTTTTCGCTGCCGATGGGATGAGCTTCAATAACACTTTCTCGCAACACAAAATCTAACTTGGCTTGGGACAACAATAGGTGCATTGCCATGGCGAACGGCGCTTCTCTGATTTCCGTCGTCATCACGCCGTCCAGCTGATCCGATTGATGGCAGTGGAACGAAAACTGAAGTTCGGACACAATATCTGGCAAACTTGATGACAATTCCTGCCCGGCATCAATCCAAATCACGTCTAGCAATCGAGCACGATGGTCGGAAGCCCCAAAGGCGTCTTGATTCAGCGTCTCGACCGGCAGCCAGTAGGTGCGTGGCACTTGGAAGTCTTGTGCTGCTGCCGCTGGCGGATTGGCCACCAGGAGTAGCTGTGCGGCGAGTTTGCGAATGGTCTGCTGTTGGTGTTGCAACAAGTTGGTGAGATATCGCAAGCGAACCGAACCGTAAGGCGCGAACGAAATTGCGTCATCATCGTTGGAGCGAATAAGCAGTGTCCAAAGCGAATCGACCACTGCTACGGATGTGGCGTGCGACGTTTCGTATTGCCAGACTTCCTTTCGCAACTCTTCTTCTCGGCGCGCTAGTCTATTCAATTCAACATAACGGGTCTCCTGTTCGTCTCGCAGCATTGTGATGTGGTGCTCGAGCGCGGCCGTTTGTTCCTGCCTGTGGAGATCGAGTTTGTCCAATTCATCCGCAAGATGGACCACCAGTTGCAAAGCGTCACGATGTTCAGAAATCAACATGGCGTAGGATTTTTCGAGTTGATCAAATTCCCTTCGTTCCAAGTGCTCCATGAATTCGCGGTACAATTTTTCCGCTCGACGACCAAACTCGGCTTGCTGCTTGACGAAAGGCTCGACACGTGAAGGCCGCTCTTCCTTGGGTTCGGATTCAACCTCGGCGGCGAAAGGATCAGTGGGAAGGATTTCGGAACGCTGAGCCGGTGCATCAAACGGATTATCGGACTGAGCTGTTGCTGCAGGCGATAGAACCAGTAGTCCCAAGACGATATGTGTAGCTAGTGATCGCATTATAGACTCGTTTACTGATGAAAAAGGGAACGAAACAACGGACAATATCATTCGTACAATTAGACTTGCGAAGTGTGACAGCCGTATTTCGAAAAATGCGATCTGGGAATATCATTCGTCTTCATCTGCCTGTTTTTTGTCGAACATGCCATCATCAAACGGTTTGGTGGTTTCGTTTTCCTTTCGCTTGAATCGAGCTAACGTGAATCATTCGTCAACCACAACATCCGAATCGCATCATCGTCCCATCGGCTTGATTTCTCTTGTCTGCTTGATTGTGGCTAATATGATTGGCGCCGGCGTTTACACAACCAGTGGTTTTGCGGTTGCGGCTCTGGGGCGTCCGCTGGATGTGCTAGTGGTGTGGGGCATTGGCGGGGCGATCGCCATTGCAGGTGCCATCTGCTACGGCGGACTCGCTCGGCAGCTGGTGCAATCAGGGGGCGAATACCTGTTCCTGGCAAACGGCGTTCATCCGCTCGCCGGTTTCATGGCGGGCTGGATCTCATTGCTGGCCGGCTTTACCGGCGCGATTGCGTACGCCGCAGTGACTTTTACCAACTATGTTGATCTACCCGAACGCACCCATTCGACGAATAGCTGGATTGCGAGTGCTCTGGTCTTGGCGTGCACGTTAATCCATTTCTTTCGAACGGAATCGGGTGCCAAGACACAAAACGTCATGGTGTTCATCAAACTGCTGGCGGTACTCGTTTTTGTGGTATGGGGCGTGGCGGTTAGCGATCCCCAAAAACTGTTAGCGCGAACCGACCCTGCGTCGAATGGGGCTGCTGCGGGAGTGTGGGCCACGCAGCTAATGTGGATTTCTTTTAGCTTTGCCGGCTTCAACGCGGCCATCTATGTGGCTGGCGAAACTACGAATGGCGAACGGACTGTACGCCAATCGATGCTCTGGTCCACAATCGGTGTCACGCTGTTGTACTTTGCCTTGAACTATGTTTTTCTGGCCACAGCGCCACTGCCAGAGATTGTCGGCACGCCAGATATTGCCGCCGTGTCCGCCAGTTACGTTGGCGGTGCGAAGATGAGTATTGCTATCCGAGCGATCATTGCGTTGTCTTTGGCAACCAGCGTATCGGCCATGATTCAAGCGGGGCCACGAGTCTACGCGAAGATGGCACATGACGGCGTCTTTCCCAAACTGCTGGCGAATTCCCATCGAGTGCCTCGTGCGGCCATGCTGCTGCAAGCCGGCTTGGCGCTAGTACTGGTCTGGTTCGTCCAGCTCAAAGAGATTCTGGACTACACCAGTTTCTTGCTGTCGGTCAGTTCGGCCGCAACCGTCGGCTGTTTGCTGCTGCCACGTTTCCGAGGTCAACCGGGACAGCGTCCTGTCCCATTTTGGCCATGGCTACCGACCTGTTTCAGTACCGTCACGCTGGGAATAGCCGTCATCAGCTGCCATTGGCAATTAACGAAACCCCAAGCCGATCGCGGCATCTGGTTAGGTCTCGTCGTCTTTGCAGCGGGCGCCGTCATCTACTTTGTTTCGCGACTACGAAGTCCTGGCCGCTAAGCTCAATCGTCGAACGCACCAAGTTCGAAGGGCACACCGTCCGAGTCTATTCGCACGGAGTCTTAAAAAGACGAATTGGTCGCCGGCGTCGTCTCTTGCTTCCAAAAGCCGAACAACACTCCCAGGGCTCCACCTGTGCCAATCCATTTGAGCGCAATCGGAGGGCGATCAAAGGGCAAATACGATTCGCGAAAACACGTAAACAGAATGCCGCTTAGAACAAGCCCGCCGACATAGGCATACCAAATTCGAATATGCCGGCGTCGTCGGCAGCTCGCTAGCACCAATTCGAAAACGATGAAATTCACAATCGCTAAGAATGCGAAGTCTTGGTCCTGCGTTTTCGCAAGGGCGTAAATAAGAGCCCCTGTTGCAACCAGCGTCAAAACGATTGGCAGTACTAAAGTTCGCATGGCTGGGGCCGGTCTGACTGTTCGTTAAACAATGTGCTTTCCGCAGCGAATTGAGAATACCTTGACGTTGTCCAATGCGTCAAGAAACTTGTCGACGCGAACCAAATCTCCTGCAATTCGGCCATAATCATTTGCCGCGACTAGTATATTTGAGGTGCAGTGGTGCACTCAGCAAAATGATGTTCGATTTCAGGTGACATCCAGTCGACGGGATGGGTTGGGATTGGATTAATCGCTCGGTTCGATGCACAGTCGAGGAATGTACTTAAACACTTCCTCGACCGAGCGTATTGAGCCGCGAGTTCGTCAGCGTGTTTTCTGCTACGACGGACGCTGAGCTTGTTCCAGAGGTCCGACCACGACCGTGGTGTTTTGAGATAGTGGGAACTTTTCCAACACGCGATGGACGTCGGCCAGAGTGACTGCTCGGTACGATTCCAATCGTTCTTTGACAGTGACGTGATTGTGGCGTTGCAGCCAGCCATTTCCGACAGAGAAGAGTCGATTCGAAGGACGTTCGCTTTGCCTCACCAATTGCGAAGTTATCTTGCTCAGCGCCAGGTCTAGTTCGTCTTGCGTGACGCCGTCGGTTTCCACTTTGCGAATTACATCCACCAATCGCTGCAGATTGGCGTCGGTGTCTTGTGGCGCACACGAAAGGAACGTCATGGTAATTCCGGCTCCTTGGAATTCATAAGGACCAAGTCCGGCGTATTCGGCCAATCCCGAATCGATGAATTCCCAATAGAAGCGACTGCCCGAATCATCGCCGATGATTGCAGCTAAGACTCGGTTCGCAAACCGATCGGGATCGGTCGCCTCTGGGCCATCGCAGATTTGCACCACGTATTCTTGTGTGGCAGTTGGTTTATGAATCAGTTCGAATTCGTGATGCACTGCGGGTCGCCGTATGTCTCGTGGCGCATCAAATGCTTGCCAGTGACCGCATAGTTCTTCAGCTTGAGCAATCATGCGGTCGAAATCAACTTGTCCGCAACCGACCAGCGTGATGTTGCCAGGGCTGTAGCGTTGTTGAAAATAGTCCCGCATCGCTTCCGGCGTCAAACCGGTCACACTTTCGACACTGCCAAGCACGCTGTAACCTAAGGCATGGTCACCATAAAATTTTGCCATGCACTTTTCATGAGCGCCAAACGGAGGCTGATCGTCATATTTGTAGATCTCTTCAATGATGACTTTTTTTTCCGTGTCAAAGTCTTCTTGCCGCAAAGACGGACGCATGATGTCTGCTAACAAATCAATCGCGTGGTCTTGATATTCTTGCAGGACGGTAGCGTAGTAGACCGTTTGTTCTTCGCTGGTATAAGCATTGGAATGCGAACCTATTTCATCCAGCTCTCGATTCACATCTGCGGCACTACGTTTGGGCGTTCCTTTGAAAACCATGTGTTCCAAGAAGTGACTCACGCCGGCAATCTCCGGCGTTTCGTCTCGAGAACCCGTCTTCACAAAGAAGCCGAACGCTGCCGAATAGGCGTTGGGATTGATTTCGGCGATGATTTCCAAGCCGTTGGCCAGCTTCTTCTCACGAAACATATTTGCCCACTTCCAGTTGCTTTTCACCCAGAGTCACGACGGTAAACCGTTCGGGCGGATGGTTGGCCAAGTAATGATTGATGGATTCACAGGTAAGGCCATCAATGATGCCTTTGATTTCATCCATGGTCATCATGTGTCTCAAATGGTACCAATCCGATGCCAATGAACTACAACGGGCCGCACATGATTCTTGTTGCATCACGACAGAGCTTTTGAGTCTGGCCTTCAGGCGGTCTAATTCGCCTTGTTCGATTCCTTCGAATAGATGCGTCAGTTCGTGCAGCAACACGTCTAACGTTTCTTGTGCTCGATCCGTACTGGTACTGGAATACGCCACCACCGAACCTCGTTGCTTCAGAGAATGACAGCTGGCGTAAACGGTGTAACAGAGTCCTCGATTTTCACGCACTTCGGTGAATAAGCGCGAACTCATTCCGTCGCTCAGGACGCCGACGGCTCCACGAGCTTGAAAGTAGTTTGGATCTGCGTAGGGTATGCTGGGAAAGGCGACAGCAATATGCGTCTGGCTCGATTCAAAAGGAATGTGTTCATAGCCAAATACGGGCGAATGTTCTGTGACGTCTGGCACTTCAACAGATTGCCATTCGCTCAATAGCGAACCAATGTGATCTTTGAGTTTGGGCCATTCGAATTTACCGGCCACACTTAAGATGGCTTTGTCGGGGCGATAATGGGTTCGAAAGAAATCGACCGCGTCCGTTCTGCTAAACGATCGAATCGATGCTTCATCTCCCTGCACTCGGCGGCCATACGGTGAGCCATAGTGTCGGTGACGCAGACGCTGGATGGTTCGCTGTGCCAGTTCATCTTCCGCGGCAAATAATTCTTGCAGGCAGACTTGCCGAGCATCTTCGACTTCGTCTTCCGGAAAGTGTGGCTGCAAGATCATGTCCGTAAAAATCTGTAGCGACGGGAACAGATTCTCTGCCAGCGTCGCGGCTCCAAAACTGGAATGGGATGCGGCCACGCTGGCAGATCGATCGGTTCCCAGCCGGTCCAAGTCTTCCACAAACTGCCGGTTGTCTCGATCCGCAGATCCTCGTTGAATCAATTCGCAGGCGAAGTTGGCCAAGCCCAGTTTGCCGTCCGGGTCGCGAGTGTATCCTGCGGGCAGCAAAACGGCAAACGCCGCCGATTCCAGCCAATCCATCGGTTCGGCAACAAGAACCAAGCCGTTTTCAAATTGATGTGAATGCAGTTGTTGCGTCACTATTTGCTCGCTTCCCAAAAATTGCTTCTCGACGGTCAGGTGACACATTTCAAACTGTGTAGAGCGTAGCGACTTCTGGCAATCAATAAAGGCCACTTACGACGAAAAGGACCAAAGTCGCCCTGCGGATGCATTTCGAACCCAACGCGTCTTACTGCTTCACTGCTTGAACCGCAACGGTCGAATAACGTTTGGCTGATCGATGGGCAATTCGAACGCAACGCTTTACAGATACGCCGCCTCGACCGCCTTGTAGACAGTTTTGATCCGGCGAAAACCGAACCGTTGATACAAACGCACGGCGGAATAGTTGTCTGCCGTCACTTCCAATCCAACCCTACGCAAGCCTGCCTTGGCGAATCCTGCGATGGCCGCCTCCAGCAATCGCGTCCCCAACCCTTGGCCTCGATGGCCCGGTGTGATCCCTAGGTTTTGGATGCTGCCGGTGGAACGAACAGGATCGGCAATCCCCTGGATCGTCCCGCAATATTCGATATGGTCCAACGCGTGAAAGGCAATTAGCCAAGTTGAATCAGAAAGAAATCCCGGCTTCCGAGCAATCTCTTCCATCAGTCGAAAGCAGCCGGACGGTTCGCCCAAACAGGGAAAAACTTGAGAATCAATTTCGGTGGCAAAGCTACGGCATTTAACGTCGGCATGAAGTTCCAGCAGGCTTTCGTCCCAGGGTACCAACGAATATCCTTGGGGAAGCCGATCTTGCCTGCAGCCGAACAGTGGAATCCGCATTTCCATTCGGTAGCGTTTGTAGTACGTGACGTACATGGCCAGCTTCCTAAGCAACAAGAAAGGGTCCAGCAAACCGATTTTGATACCCTTGTATCAGTAATCTATCCCCGTGAATTTGTGGGGTCAACGGATTGGCACAATTTTCATCATTCCATGGCCGCGCTGATCGGTACGGCTGGCAAAATCGAATCGTGGAACGACGGCGGTTCGTGTTGCTTGGCGTTGGAATCGGTTCGAACCAATGGCGATTCGTCCAAATTCCCTATTCACGTCCCCTTCAAACCAACGCAGGGACTCGTTAAAACAACACTCCTACCGAATGCCAAATGCGGCAGCGAAACGCGGCCCCTGTGAGGGGGAGCTGTGAAACGAGTCAGGCCTTAACCGGAGCAGCTCTAAGCAGTGTACCTTTGTGCGGGGGTCGCGTTCCGTTGCCGTTTCATGCTTTTCTCTGGGCAGCGTTCGCTTTGAATCTGTGAGCCGCAGCATTGTGTACGTACGGTTCGGTCTATTCATTCGCTGCTAAATTGTCGTGCATGAAGCGCCGCAAACAAACGGAATGCTCGCGACAACCGGCTGCGTCGCATACGTCAGATTCAATTCTGCGATCAGATGCGTTACGCTGACAACTGTTGGCTGCGAGTTGCGGCCGAATTCGTTTCTTGTTTGTAGTTTTCCAGCCAAAGTATGCCTCAATGACCGAACATCCCCACGCAGAATACGTTGTTGTCGCTCGCCGCTATCGCCCGCAGTCGTTTGAAGACTTGGTCGGGCAGGGGATGGTCTCCAGTGCGCTGAAGAACGCGATTAACACAGAACGAGTCGGTCATGCGTACTTGTTTACGGGAGCCCGAGGAGTCGGCAAGACATCCACGGCCAGGATTCTGGCCAAGGCACTGAATTGCCAGAACGGCCCTACGACGGAACCGTGCGGGACTTGCGATATTTGCGAACAGATTGCTTCGGGAGAAGATGTCGACGTCTTGGAAATCGACGGCGCCAGCAATCGCGGGATTGATGAAATTCGGCAATTGCGAGCGAACGTGGGGATTCGTCCTAGCCGAAGTCGGTTCAAAGTCTACATCATTGACGAAGTGCACATGTTGACCAAAGAAGCGTTCAATGCGTTGCTTAAAACCCTAGAAGAACCGCCCGAACATGTGAAATTTATCTTTTGCACCACAGAACCGGGCAAGATCCCCATCACCGTCCTTTCCCGCTGTCAACGTTTTGATTTTTCCCCCGTTCGCAACGAAGAAATCGCTCAGCGTTTGGCCTATATCGTCCAAAACGAAGGCGCGCACGCAGAACCGGAAGCACTGGAACTGTTGGCTCGACGCGCTGCCGGTTCCATGCGAGACAGCCAGTCTTTGCTGGAACAATTGCTGTCGTTTGTGGGCGACAAGATCACTGTGGACAATGTCCATTCGATGTTTGGGACCGCGAAATCAGATCGAGTCCAAGCGTTGGTGGAAGCATTGATTCAGCGAAATGCCAATCAAGCGTTGGTTCGCTTGGGAGACGTGCTTGACGAAGGAGTAGACGCTGGACAATTGGCAGAACAGCTGATCACCAGTTTTCGCGATATCATGGCTGCGGCCGTCGGCTGCGACCCGCATTTGCTGTTGTTTCATTCGCCCAGCGATCACGCTCGCCTGCAGCAGTTTGGCGAACAATGGGGCATGGAATCACTGCTGGCCGCCACGCAGATCTTGGATCAGTCGATTACTCGAATGCGACAAAGTGTCCATTCGCGAATCTTGCTGGAAGTAGCGCTGGTGCGAATCGCCAAACTGGAAACGCTGGATCATTTGACTGACTTGATTTCGCAATTGGGCGCCGAAAATTCGGTGCCGGCTAGTTCGCCTAAAAAAAAAGTGAACGCTGAATCGGTCGCCCCAACCGTTGAGACGCCAGCTTCGCCAGTCAAGCCAACTCGGTCCGAACCGAAGATTCGAATTGACACAGCCCATTCGAATTCAGCACCGCATACGCCCGTCCCGCAAGCACCGGAATCGGGTCCTGAACCGGTTGGCGTATCGATGCCGTCTGATGATTCGATAACACCGCACACAAACGTGGACACGGCAACCGAGGTCAGCAGCGAACCGAGCTTAACGAGCCAGTTTCAGAAAGCCGCATCCAAAATGCAAAGCAGTCCGGCGATGGCCCCTTCGCCAGAACCGGAGCCCATCGCCGCAGAACCTGTAAAACCAGAAAAGACGGTCCGAACGATCGAATTGTCAGCCGACACCGTCGGCGAAGTCTGGAAAGAAGCTCTGACCATTATTGAGGACATGACGGCCGATTTTGCCGGACATGCATCTCGAGTAGCAATTTCTGCGCCAAACCGACTGGTCGCTGAATTTCCTGGGGTGTATACTTCCAGCAAAGCCTTTTGTGAAAAGCCAGAACGGAGGTCGCAGTTACAAGATGCGGTTTCTCGAGTGGCGGGCGTGGACGTCCAAATTGACTTTACGGTTTCGGCGGAAATGGGCGAAAAGAAGGCGATTGCCAAGCCCAGCGTTTCCGCGCAAGAGCAAAAGCGGCGAATTACAGCGCACCCCTTTGTCGAGCGGGCGATCGAAATATTCGCCGGGGAAGTTGTTCGAGTCGACAGTGGGGAAAATGACTAATAACTGGGCGAAGGTTGCCTTTTTTCGATAGCAAAGCGAGGTTCAGCGTGTTTAAAGGACTTGCCAATATCGGGACCATCTTGAAACAAGCTCAGCAAATGGGCGGCCGCTTGCAAGAGGTTAACGAAAAGCTTCGTTCGCTCCGAGTGTCCGGTTCTGCTGGCGGCGGAATGGTGGAGGTCGATGCCAATGGGGTCGGAGAAATCTTGTCTCTTCGCATTGATCCTCAATTAGTGGAAAAGGGCGAAAAAGAGTTACTGGAAGACCTGATTCCAGCCGCCGTGAATCAAGCGTTGGTGAAAGCCAAAGAACTGAGTGGACAGCAGATGCAAGAACTGACCAGCGGCATGGAATTGCCGGGCTTGGACGACGCCATTGCCATGTTTACTGGAAACGGCAAGAACGAACCTTAGCACACAGTTGCAGACAAGGCTGATCATGGCCCATTTAACGGAATCGGTTGTCCGAGTCATTGACGAATTTGCCAAACTGCCTGGCATCGGACGCAAGTCGGCAGAACGACTGGCGTATCACGTGTTGCGAGTATCCGCGTCCGAAGCGTTGGCCCTGGCGGATGCCATTCGAGACGTCAAGCAGAATGTGCGATATTGCAAGAACTGTTTTCATTTGGCCGAACAGAACGAATGTGACATCTGCCGAGATCCTCGACGCAATCAATCGCAGATCTGTGTCGTGGAACAACCTCGAGATGTCTTGCAGCTGGAAACATCCGGAGCGTATTCGGGGCTTTATCACGTGCTTTTGGGACGCATTTCTCCCTTGGACGGCATCGGCCCCGATCAGCTAACGATCGATTCGTTGGTGGATCGCGTAAAACATGGTACGGTGCGAGAAATCATCTTGGCGACCAACCCAACCGTGGAAGGAGACGGTACCGCTTTGCATATTTCGAATCGCCTGGCCGAATATCCTGTTGAAATTACGCAACTTGCTAGAGGCATCACAACGGGCAGCGTGTTGGAATTTGCCAACAAAGAGATTTTGGCTGATGCGTTGAGTGGACGCAGGAAGTTTTAACCGATCATTTTCGTCCGCAACTTCGGTTCGAACCAACAATCCAAATTTCGCGAAGTAAATTTAAATGGCTTTCACGATCCAAGTAAGCATTGTTTCGCTTCACTAGAAAAAAACGAGATCCCGTTATGCGACTCTCATTTGGTTTAGAACAAAAGCTCGTTCAAAAACAGGTGTTGGCACCCAAGATGATCCAGTCCATGGAGATTCTGCAGCTGCCCATCCAAGCGTTGCAAGAACGCATTGAACAAGAGCTGAACGAAAACCCGTTGCTGGAATCGCAAGAGCGCGAAGCAGATTCGTTTGACGAACCGGCCGAAGTAGAACGTGAAAATCCCGACGCACCATCGGAACTCGAAAAAGAGATGGTCGTCGACGAAAAGAAGAACGAAGAAGACTTCGAACGACTCTTGGAACTGGACCAAGAATGCCCCGACTACTTTGACGACGGGCCTCGGAAATCCAGCAACCGCATGGAAGAACTGATCAACCGCAAGCATGATGCCATGGCCAATCTGGAAGCCAAGCATTCTACGCTGCAAGATCATCTGGAAGTGCAACTGGCCGAATTGGATATTCCGGATGACATTCGTGAAATTGCCGAACGTATTGTGACCAGTCTGGATACCAATGGTTACTTGAAAGGTAATCTGAACGACATTCTGCCCGCCGATGCAGATCAGGAAACGCTGCAAAAGGCCGCACTGGCCTTGCAAGTCGTCCAAGCGCTGGATCCGCCCGGCGTGGGTGCTCGTGATTTACGAGAATGTTTGCTACTGCAGATCTCGCCTGATATGCCGATGTACGAGGAAGTCCACACATTGATTTCTTCGCATTTGGAAGATTTGCGAGACAACCGATTGCCGCAGATCAAAAAGAAGACTGGATATTCCATTCCGCAGATTCAGGAAGCTTGGGACCATTTGCGTTCGCTGAATCCCAAGCCCGGCGCCATTTTTGCCGAATCGGTAGCGCCCGTTGTCACGCCCGATGTTTTCTTAGAACGAAACGACGACGGTTCGTATCGAGCGTATTTGGAAGAAGGTCGGACACCAAGCCTGCGCATCAGCAACTACTACCGACAACGTTTGATTAACGGTGACGCCACGCCCGAAGAACGCGAATTCATCAAACGCAAAGTCAATGCGGCTCAGTGGCTAATTGAGTCTATTGAACAACGTCGCAGTACGCTGACCAAAGTGGCACAAGCGATTGTGGATCATCAGACCAAGTTTATTGATGAAGGTCCGGAGTCGTTGGAGCCGCTGAAAATGCAGCAAATTGCAGACAAAGTCGGAGTCCATGTGACCACGGTCAGTCGCGCCGTCGATGACAAATGGATTCAAACACCACGAGGTCTCTTTCCGCTGAAACGCTTCTTCGTTGGTGGTACCAAAAGCGATGACGGTGAAGACGTGGCGTGGGATGCCATTCGCATCAAATTGCAAGAAGTGGTCGATGGCGAAGATAAGACCAAGCCATACAGCGATGACGAATTGGTCAAACAACTCAAAAAGCACGGCCTGAATGTCGCTCGTCGCACCATCACCAAATACCGTCGAAAAATGGACATTCCCAGTTCGCGACAACGGCGTGACTGGACCAAGATAGAAGACGACGAACCGGCCTCCGATGATTCGGGCAATTCGGCGGTGATTGGTAGCTGATTCGTCGAATCCTCGGCGAAACATCCTAGCCCGAAGCGTGAGCGAGGGACTGCGGAGTCCCGTTTTTCCCCTCACTTACGTGTCGGGCTAGGTAAAAGCGCAACTTCAAAAATCTCGCGTCGGGCTATGAAATTCCTCCGGGAAACGCGAATGTCCAACTTCAAAACACTCTTCGCTGGCCTTTTTGGTTCGTAAGGCATGAGCGGTTCAAATCGAGTATCATTGAGTCACGTTGATGGCCGTGAAACTGATTTGGAAAGCCAAATGAATATGACCTTGTTTCGATCTCTGTTGGCGTCATGCTTGTTGAGCATTTTCTGTTCGCCTGGTTTTGCTCAACTGGAAGCTACGCTGCTACAGCGGTCGGCCGCTGAATTGGCCGTAGCGTCCATGGACAGGGGCGATGCCACGCAAGGTGCCATTCTTTTTTATCAGCGGTATATGGCTTGCACACAGTGTCATAACGAAGATGCTAACGCGATTCGATTAGGTCCGCGACTGTCTGAAATGGGCAGCGAAGTATCGGACGCATCCATCGTGGAATCGGTTCTACAGCCGTCACTGCAAATTCGCGAAAACTTTCGCACGCATAACATCGTCACAACCGACGGCAAAACGCTGGCCGGTTTGATTCGTAGCGAAGACGATTCTTCGATCGAATTGGCCGACATTGCCAACCCAGTCAAATCGCAACGCATTCCCAAGTTACAGATTGAAGAACGCGAAGTCAGTGACGTCAGCGCCATGCCGGCCGGTATGGTCAATCAACTTCGCAGCGAACAACAATTTTATGACTTGATCAAGTACCTGCTGGAAATTCGCAGTGGCGGTCCGCAACGCGCGCTCCAATTGAAACCGGCGGCTGCGCTGTATGCCGTTCCCGAACCGGCCGCCTATGAAAGCGATATTGACCACGCAGGCATGATTACCGATCTGGACGATGAGTGCTTTCGCCGCGGCGAAGAGATTTACCAGCGATTGTGCATCAATTGTCACGGAACCGTCGATCAAGCCGGTTCGCTGCCCACGTCATTACGCTTTGCCAGTGGCAAATTCAAGAACGGCAGTGACCCGTACAGTATGTACCAAACGTTGACTCGCGGATTTGGCATGATGGTTCCGCAAACGTGGATGGTACCGCAGCAAAAATATGACGTAATTCATTACATTCGCCAAGCGTATCTTCGACCACACAATCCGTCGCAGTTGATCTCGGTTTCTGCGGATTACTTGGCTTCATTGCCTCGGGGAAACAGCCGAGGTCCCGAGCCTTCAAACATTACTGCTTGGACGCAAATGGATTATGGCCCGTCATTGATCAATACTTACGAAGTAGGTGATGACGGCAGCAATTTTGCGCACAAAGGCATTGCTGTGCGCGTTGACGAAGGCCCCGGCGGTGTGTCGCAAGGTCGATACTGGATGGTGTTTGACCACGATACGCTGCGCATGGCGGCGGCGTGGAGCGGTGAAGGGTTTATTGATTGGCGAGGCATCCATTTTGACGGTCGACACGGTATTCATCCTCGGCTGGTCGGCACCGTCGCCTTTGAAAACAAAACCGGACCGGGGTGGGCTCGTCCCGGCACAACCGACTTTACAGATGATCGAGTTGTCGGACGAGATAACCGCATGTACGGTCCGCTTCCTCGCGAATGGGCTCAATACCAAGGCCTCTATAACTACGGCCCTAAAACGCTGATTGAATACACCGTCGGCGATACCCCTGTCTTGGAATCGCCGAACATGACGATGCACGACGGCGAAGCCTATTTTGTGCGACACATGGAAGTAGGTAAACGCAGTGAGTCGCTCACGCTTTCTGTGGCGATGTTGCCGAATAGTCAAATCCGTCAAACTCTAGAATTGCCGCGAAATGATAATCTGGCCGCCATTCGCGCCGTTCGTTTTGGGCCTAACATCACCAAGCAAGGGAACAAACGCAGCGAAGCGAATACTGCTTGGGACGGCTCGCAACGCTATTTAGTCAACGATCCTTTGGACCTGGAATCAGCGGACTATTCCATCACCGCCAAAATGAAGACAACGTCGGATGGTTCTATTTTTTCGCAAGCCGCTGCACAAGGCGAATGGGTGCCGGATGGCAAAGCACTGTTCATTCGCGACGGTCGATTGGTGTTGGACATCGGTTGGGTTGGCGCGGTTCGCGGACGCACCAAAATTAGCGATGGCCAGTGGCACGACGTGGCGGTCACATGGCAGCAATCTGACGCTTCCGTGCGTCTGTATGTGGATGGCAAGCTGGACGGGCAAGGTGCGTTGCGTCCGCAGGATCGAGCGGACCAGCAGGTGGTCCACTTGGGATATACGTCGACCAATTTTCCCACCGAAGATTCTGCGTATCGAGGCGAACTGACTCGCATTCGCTTTTTCAATGTTCGGTTGACTGATCAGCAAATCGCCAGCGAATTGTCCGCCAATTTGTCCGTATCGCCGCAGGCCGAATGGAACTTTGCCGCAAAAAACGATGACAACAAAGTGATTGGTGCGGCAGGTCAAAAATGGACAGCCGTCCGACATGACGTGCAGGCTTCGACAAATTCGCCGCAACTGTCGGAAGTTGTGGCCGTGGCGGTGGGCGATGTCGGTACGCTGCAGTGGAGCACCGGCGAAGAAGACAGGCTAATGCTGACCATCCCGGCCGGTGATGCGATTCGTTTTTCACTGATCCAAAACGCCGCTGCAGTGGAACAGTCGCTGGAGACGTTGGCAGAGCAATTACAGCATTCGTTCCAACTGCCAAACCTACAAGACTGGACCCAAGGCGGACCAGCTCGTTGGCCACAAGAATTGACAACTCGACCGATCACCAAACACCAAGCTGGCGAACCCTTTGCCGTAGATGTACTGACGCATCCCGTGGACAATCCGTGGTTTTGTCGGATTCGTTTGACCGGTTTAGATTTTATGCCGGACGCCAACATCGGAATTGTCTCGGCGTGGGATGGCAGCATCTGGCAAGTGACCGGACTTCTTCAACCTGAAAACGGTTTGGCGTGGCGTCGTATCGCCAGCGGGCTGTTCCAGCCATTGGGTGTGAAAGTGGTAGACGGACAGATCTTTGTCACTTGCCGAGACCAACTGGTGTTGCTGAAAGACCTGAACGGTGATGGAGAAATGGACTATTTTGATTGCTTTAACAATGACCACCAGGTGACAGAACATTTTCATGAATTTGCCATGGGGCTACAGACGGACGACGCGGGCAATTTCTATTACGCCAAATCCGCTCGGCATGCGCTCAAGGCCGTCGTGCCGCATCATGGCACCTTGTTGAAGATTTCGCCCGACGGAAAGCGAACGGATATTTTGGCGGTTGGATTTCGCGCGGCGAACGGCGTGTGCCTCAATCCCGACGGCAGCTTTATCGTGACCGATCAAGAAGGCCACTGGAATCCGAAAAATCGAATCAACTGGGTTCGCCCCGGCGGCTTCTATGGAAACATGTTCGGCTATCATGACGTTACGGATTCGAGTGATGCGGCTATGCAGCAGCCACTGTGCTGGATCACCAATGCGTTTGATCGTTCGCCTTCAGAACTATTGTGGGTCGATAGCGATGCCTGGGGACCGTTAAAGGGTTCGCTGCTGAATTTTTCGTATGGCTACGGCAAGGTCTACGTTGTGCCGCATGAAAACGTGAAGGGGCAGATGCAGGGTGGCATGTGTGAACTACCGATTCCGCAGTTTCCTACAGGTGTCATGCGAGGCCGCTTTCATCCGCAAAGCGGTCAGCTTTATTGTTGTGGCATGTTTGCTTGGGCAGGAACACAGACCGAGCCCGGCGGGTTTTATCGAATTCGATATACGGGTGCGGAAGCCAAATTGCCGATTCATTTGTCAGCCAATCAACAGGGCATGGCGGTGACGTTTACGGACGAAATAGATGTCGCTTCGGCTAAACCGGAAAATGTTTCGGTGCAAGTTTGGAGTCTAAAACGAACTGCCAACTATGGTTCGCAACACTACGACGAACGGCCGCTGGAAGTGGAACGAATCGAACTTTCGCCCGATCATCGTACGCTGCAACTGATCATTCCCGATCTACAGCCGACATGGTGCATGGAGATCAAGTATTCGCTGAAAACGGCATCCGGCAAGGAATTTAGCGGCGTGATTCACAATACAGTTCATCACTTGGCCGAATAGCGTCCATTTCGCCGCTTGACTTTTCCACGACCTGTGGTGAAATCTTCGCATGAAGAACAACGCCATTCGCCTTCGCCATGCCCGTACACCCATTCCGCAAATCCTGGTGATGCTGATCGTCGCTTCGACCAGACTCATCGCACAAGACCCAAACCCGACTTGGCAACTTTGTCCGGTTCAAACCGCTGCCAGTCTGCGAGGCCTATGCGTGGTGGATGACCACGTGGCGTGGTGCAGCGGCGCGGGCAATACCGTGCTGAAAACCACCGATGGCGGCCAAACGTGGGTAGACGTTTCCGTCCAACGATCTGATTCGCTGGACTTTCGTGACATTCATGCCTTTGACAGCTCGACGGCCGTGATCATTAGCGCTGGCCAACCGGCAGTGATCTACCAAACGACCGATGGCGGCGCCAATTGGAGCTTACGGTTTCAAGCGAACCAACCGCAAGCCTTCTTTGACGCGTTATCGTTTCGAAACGCGAAAGACGGCTTAGTAATGAGCGACCCAGTGGACGGACGAATCTTGCTGATTGCCACAGCGGATGGCGGGCAGACGTGGGCCGAAGTTCCCGCAAATCAAAGTCCCGCAGCGGTGGACGGCGAAGCCGGATTTGCGGCCAGCGGAACCAATATGCAAGTGCTGGGCAACCGCATTTGGATTGCCTTGGGAGGCCTAGTGAACGAGTCACCCAATTCGACCAGCCGGCTGGTGATTTCCCCTGACTTTGGCCAGACGTGGAGTTCGGTCAAGACTCCTTTGGCTCGCAACGCCAGCAGCGGCATCTTTTCGCTTGCCATTCGAAACACCGGAACGGGCGCGGCTGTCGGTGGCAATTACCAAGCACCGGAATCTGGCAGGAATAATATTGCAATCACCAAGGACTTCGGCCAAACTTGGCAGATTCCGTCGGGAACGCGACCAACCGGCTTTCGAAGTTGTGTGGCTTATCAAGAACGTGGCCACCACGAGGCAGCACTTTGGGTAGCCGTTGGTCCATCTGGTACCGATGTTTCCACGGACAACGGACAGAATTGGCGAGCGGTGTCGCGCGAAGGCTTTCACGCCGTCGCGTTTTCCGGTAACGGAAAACTAGGTGTCGCTACGGGAACAGAAGGACGTATTGGTATTTGGCGAGGTATCCAAACGAAGAACGAATAAGACCGATTGCGAGGCGGAAATGAACCAGCGCGGAAGATACAGGAAACGTGTTTCGGCAAGGAAGACGTTTCAACCAGCCAACGAAATGCTGGAGAGTCGATTGTTGCTTTCGGGTGAAACGGCCTACATTTCCGAATTCATGGCGTCCAATTCCAACACTCTGTTGGATCGCTACCGCGAATACAGCGATTGGATTGAAATCTACAATCCCGATGACCAAGTCTTGTCACTGGAAGGCTGGTTCCTGACGGACGATGCGGACGTGATCAATAAGTGGGAACTGCCCGATATTGAAATCGATCCCAATTCGTTTGCCGTTGTCTTCGCATCAGGAAATGATCGCAGCACTTCTCGAGAAGCCCACACCAATTTCCGTTTGTCGTCCGACGGAGAATATTTGGCGCTGGTTCGGCCCGACCTGTCGATTGCACACGCCTATTCGCCCAGCTACCCAGCCCAGTTCACGGATGTTTCATTTGGTATTTCGTTTGTCGATGGCCAACTGCAACCCGGCCAACAACGCTATTTTCCTCACGCCACGCCCGGCGAAGCCAACAGCGCGGGGGTCACACAGCTTCCGCCCACGGTAGAAATCCAAGCGAACAGCGGCTACTTTGATGCCCCGCTGTCGGTCACGCTTGCTTCGGACCGTACCGGTGCGACCATTCGCTACACTGTAGACGGAAACATTCCGGACGAATCCAGCCCCATCTATCAAGGCCCGGTCACCATCGATACCACTACTGTCCTTCGCGCCGTCGCGTTTGGCGACGATGCTGTCCCCAGCGAAATCGCAACCAAGACTTTCATCTATTTGGATGACGTGTTAACACAGACCGGCGCAGGCTTGCCGGAAGAATGGGGTTACTTTGATGATCAAGGTCCGCCACGGCCTGCGCGAGCTCAAGCCAACTACGGCATGGATCCGGATGTAGTTAACGATCCGGATTATTCGGGCCGCATCAAAGACGATCTGCGCGCCGTGCCGACCATTTCCTTGGTCGTCGATCCGGACGATTTGTGGGATTTCGAAAATGGCATTTATAGCAACCCTGAACAAAAGGGCGACCAATGGGAACGACTGGTTTCGGCCGAATGGATGGACGAATCGGGCGTTTCGCAATTCAACATCAACGCCGGAATTCGCATCCACGGCGGTTGGGCTCGCAGATTTACGTTCAATTCGAAGTTTTCGTTCCGGCTTCATTTTCGAGGCCAATACGGCACGGATTCGCTGGACTTTCCCTTACTCGGTGACGCCGGCCAATCCGAATGGCAGTCGCTGATCCTTCGAGGTGGATTTAACGACAGCTGGCAAGGCGGAAGTGCGACCAACACTTATCTGCAAGACCATTGGACCGCCGCCACGCAGATTGAAATGGGCGGGCACGCGCCGGAACGACGCTACGCTCATCTGTATCTAAACGGTTTGTATTGGGGCATGTATGCGGTCACAGAACGCATGGACGCCAACTGGGCTGCTACACATCAAGGAGGCAGCCCGGATGAATGGGACGTAGTCAACACGGGCGGGAATCTGATTGACGGCGAGCCGCGGCCGTGGAGCGATTTCACTCGGCTTTTTGGCCGAGGTGACGTGGACTATGCAGCGGTCAAGGAGTTGCTAGACGTGGAAGCGTATGCCGACTACATGATTGTGAATCAGTATGTTGGCAATTGGGATTGGCCGCACAACAATTGGTATGCATCCAGGCGACGAGTCGACGGTGCGAAGTGGCATTTCCACACTTGGGATGCGGAAGCCGCCTTCCAAAACGGCATTGGCGAAAACCGCGTTTCCAACGTGCAAAGCGCCGTCGGTCCGGCGCAAGTTTGGCTGGCGCTGATTGAAGTTCCTGAATTCCGAGACATGTTTGCCGGTCGAGTCTACAAGCACCTGTTCAACGACGGACTGCTGACGCCGGATGTCAATTCGGATCGACTGGATCGTTTGGCAGCGGGAATGGATCAAGCCATTGTCGGCGAATCAGCTCGCTGGGGTGACGGCCGCGTCGATCAAACTCGCACACCGCTAACTCGCGAACATTGGGTCCGTCGCATTGAAGCCATCAAACGATCTTACTTTGGCAATCGAA
>JAGQOZ010000109.1 GCA_020426955.1 Planctomycetales bacterium | reverse complement strand
TGCCGCCCGATTCGTTAAACACGCCTGGACTGCCGACATCACCGCCCGGATGATCGGTCACGCCGACTTGAAATGCAGCTGACGAATTCACGGAACCGTTTTCGGTAGAACTGAGCGCCCAACTGGCGCCGAGTGTGGGATTTGCATCGAGCGAAACGAGCGAAATCGATGCCGCTCCATCATCAGATGGCCAGCCATCATCCGCTGCGTCATCGTATGTTAACGACACGACGGCGGAAGCGAAGTCGCCGTTGGATCGATCGGCCGTGGAATATGCGTCAAAATTGCTCCATAAGCCGATGGTGTCGCCGCCGTTGTTGAGCGCCGAAAAATCACGAACGGCAATGTAATTGTTGTCCGCACCCCAAGCGTCCTTCATGTTTTGTTCGGTAATCGCATCGCCATTGAATAAGATAGCCGCCGTTCCATTCGCCACGCTTCCGGCCGTGATGTTAGCCGAGTCAAACGCGTTGCCGCCTTCGTCATCAAAAACATAGGGTGTTGCGGAAAAGTCGATGGCCTGTCCCGTGTTGTTGTAGATTTCCACCCATTCCCACTCGTCGTCATCGGAACTGGGGTTGTACATGATTTCGGTAAACAAAATGCCTTGAGCAGCCGTTCCGCCGGGAACCGCACCTGGATTGCCTACATCGTCAATCGTGTTGATTTGGATCGAACCAAAGAACGTCTCTTTGCTGGTTGTGGCTCCGGCAATTCCGTCTTCACTGACGCTCCAGTTGGTACCATCGGTGATGGTGCCGTTACCGCTCCAATAGATCGAGGCCGCCGAGGGACTGGGAAAGCCCGTGCCAAAATCGATGGCTGCAGCAGCGTTGCTGAATTGCAGCACTTCATTGTCGCCGTCCTGATCTCCATCGCCGATATCCAGCGAGTATGAACTCAGTGTGGGCCACAAACCAATGGCGTCCCCGCCGTTGTTCAATCCTGGCGGACTTGTTACACCGATCAAGGGTACTGATGTCGACAAGTTCCATGCATTGCGAAATCGAGTATCGTCAAATTCAAGATTGGAACCGTTGTATAACACGGCCACGCCGTCGGCCGGTATAGCGGTGGAAGACGTGATATTCGCAGCATCTAAGGCGGATCCATCGTCATCGTCAAACACATAGCCGTTTAGGCTTAATTCGGCACCGCTGGTGTTGCGAACTTCAATCCATTCCCAATTCGTGTCGTCCACGGAATCTGCCATAATCTCCGTAATCTGAATCTGTCCGTGCGTGGTTGCTGTCCCCACGAAAAAAGCCAGCAACAGTCCCATTCCATAACTTCTCATGTTTACTACCTCAAACCTCCGGGTTGTTAACCAAATGATGCTAGGCATCTGTTCACCAAGTCACTAGTGTACGCAATATTGACGACTACGTAAAAGACTTAGACACAAATTGAATGCAATTAAACACTTCCATAAAAGCCAGCTTAAACATCGCAAATGTCGAAAGCTTCCTTTAGTCCTTTGTATGGGTCGCCCGTGGGAATAAATTCTTGGCCGACAAATCCTTGATAGTTCACTTCCTGAAGCGCCCGCATGATGGGCGGATAGTTGATTTCTTGCTGATCGTCTAATTCGCGGCGTCCAGGATTCCCGGCAGTATGAACGTGGCCGATGTACTTCGCATGTTCGCGAATGCGTCGAATCACATCGCCGTCCATGATCTGAACGTGATAAATATCGAACAACAGTTTCATTCGCTCGGAATTAACTCGTTTAATAATCTCGATACAATAATCCGTATGGTCACCCTGATAGCCAGGATGTCCTTTCATGTCTTCGGCGTCTCGCGAATTGAGCATCTCCAAGCACACGTTGACCTTCTTTTGTTCGGCATAGTCCATCAATCGTTTGAATCCTTCTACACAATGGTTGGCGCCCTCTTCCAACGACCAGTGCGGGCCGTCCGCCTTGGTGACGTCTTTGGCGCTAAATCCCGTGAAGGCAATTACGTTAGGAAATCCATTGTCCGCTGCGTAATCGATCGACTTCTTGGTGTTTTCAAGCAACATAGGATGAAATTCCGGATTATTGAACCCTCGCATGAAAGCCGGTCCTGGCGAAACCGGCACGCCCACAATGGCGCAAGTTAAGTCGTACTTCTGTAGCAACGGCAAGTTGTCGGGCGAAATCAATTCAACGCTTTCGTAGCCAAGCTCTTGGGCAACTTGGCACGTGCGTTCTACGGACCACTGTTCGCCATGTGAAGCAAAGCACCAATGGACAATCGATTGTCGAATTCGCCGGTTGGAAGTATCACGATCCGCCGGCGCGGCTGTTGCTGAGCGACTTACTTGCGCCGCGACGGCGGCTCCGGCAGCCAGCTGCAGTGCTTGACGACGATTGGGTTGCAATTGATTGGATCGGTTTTGAGGCATCGATTCTGGCTCCTGGAATTCAGAGGTTGGAATAGCACCAAAATCGTATCGATTTTTCCGAAGGAATGCTACTTTCCGAACCAATGGGCATCGTGCCACGCACGCCAACAAAGGGACTCGCCGTAAGCCAGTGAAGCGAAGTAAAGTTGGAAATGGCCCATTCGAACCGATCTGACTTTGGTCTAAACTAAAGGTTTTCAACCCGATTTTTCTGGTTCAGAATAAGCTGCTCCATACAACACTTCGCCGAGCTGTATTTGCTTGGTGTCTGTTGCCAACCTCCGGAATTCTAGAAAAGAATTGTCATGTCCTCCGTTCGCTTGCCTTCTGTGACGCTCGCTGTTGTTTTCTCGCTGCTGTTTCCAGTCATCGGTTGTGCTCAAGTCAAACCGCCGACGCCGCAAGACGGCTTTCACTTGACTGTTTTCAGCCAGCCACCCCATGTTACTTATCCGGCGGGGCTGGCTGTTTCGCCCGACGGAATCGTCTTTGTTTCCGTGGACTTGAATAGTTCGTTGGATCGCGAACCGAACCGAGGCAAAATCGTTCGCTGTGTGGATACGGACGATGATGGCGTGGCCGACGAATATTCGGACTTCGTTTCCAAAATCGAAAGTCCACGAGGCATGTGTTATGCGGCCGATACGCTGTACGTTATTCATCCTCCGTTTCTAACCGCGTATCGAGACACCGACGGTGATGGCGTGGCAGATGAAACGAAGACGCTGATTGAAGGTCTGGGGTATGATTTGAGTTTTCGCGGAGCGGATCATACCACCAACGGAGTTCGTATGGGAATTGACGGTTGGTTGTATGTGGCGGTGGGTGATTACGGTTTTCTCAACGCCAAAGGGTCTGACGGTACCACGTTGCAGCTGTTGGGCGGCGGAGTTGTCCGAGTGCGGCCGGATGGTTCGGAAATGGAGATTTTCTGTCGCGGCCAACGGAACATTTATGACGTGGCCATCGATCCCTATCTAAACGCGTTTACTCGAGACAACACCAACGACGGCGGCGGTTGGGATATTCGCCTGAGTCATCTCTTATTCGGCGCGAATTTCGGTTACCCTTCGCTCTACAAAAACTTCAACGAAGACATCATGCAACCGCTGGCAGACTACGGCGGCGGATCGGGAACCGGAGCGTTGTTTGTTTCCGAACCGAGTTTTGGGCCGGACCTATTGTTAACGTGTGATTGGGGCCGAGGCAAAGTTTTTCAGCATCCGCTAACGGATCAAGGAGCCAGTTTTCAGGCGGGCCAAGAGGTCTTCTTGGACATTCCCAGCCCTACCGACTTGGACATCGACGCGTCGGGCCGTCTGTTTATCGCCAGCTGGCAAAACGGAAAATACACCTATTCAGGCGACAACGTCGGTTACATTGTGCGACTGACGGCTGCTAAACGAACCGCCGAGATTTCGGTGCCGGATTTTGCCCGTCAGTCTTCTGTCGAATTGGTCGAAGAGATCGCTTCGCCCAGTCATGTCGTACGGCTGAACGCCCAGCAATGGCTGTTGCGTCAACCGGTCGACCAAGCAGCCGTCCAACGACTACAAGCGTTGGCTCGTTCCGCCGATCTGGCGGTGCCACAGCGCATTGCGGCCATCTTTACGTTGAAACAATGGCAAGGAGAAGCGGCCACTGACTTCTTGGCCGAACAGCTGACCGATGCGGCGGTGCGCGAGTTTTTACTTCGAGCAATCGCGGATCGAATTCCGCAAAACGGTTCGGTGCCGGTGGATCGAGTGGCCGAATATTTGTCCGATGACAATCCGCATGTTCGCGCACAAGCCATCATCGCGATCGCTCGGATTGGCGATGTTGCACCGGCAGCACAATTGATTCCTCTGGCGGTTGCGCCGGATCTGACCGATCCGTCTTTTTCGCCAACGACGGGTGACACGTCGGGCGTGATTGCGCATTTGGCCGTGTCGGCATTGGTTCGCTTGGAAGCAGCAGCCAGTTGCTTGCAGGTGGTCGAATCAGGTTCGCTGGAAGAAGCACAAGCGGCGCTGCGAGTGTTACAGCGGTTGCATCGAGCGGACGTGGTCAAACGCTTGATCGAATTAGCCAATTCTGTGCCGGACAATTCGCGACGGCTGGCGATTGCGTCGGCCCTGTGTCGCCTGTTTCATCAAGAAGGCGAATGGACCAGCGGCTGGTGGGGCACTCGGCCCGACACCACCGGACCGTACTATCGGTTGGCTCGTTGGGACATGACTTCCGCCATTGAAGAAGCGTTGCCCATCATTGCCGGCAAGTTGGAGCACGATGAATTGGTTGCGCTGGGTAAAGAGGTCGTTCGGAATCAAGTCAAGATACCCGGTTTGAACCTGCCGCTGGAAGACGGGCAATTAGATCTAACTCAGTTGGCAAATCAAGATACGGTGGATGAAGAACTGGTGACGCAGCTGGCTGAAATTGCGCTAAAAGATGAAGCGGCCGATCGAAAAGCGTTGGCGCTACACATCTTGAGTTTGTCAACTTCAGAAGCCGCGCTGGAGGCTCGTGTTGACGCCGTGGCTGCCACGATGGGAAATCGACGCGAACGCAACGAAGCACTTCGTCATGCGGTGAATCGATTTGTTTTTGATCCGGCGTGGGCCGTTACGGCTGCCAAGTTCATGCAGCTGGCCGAAAGCGAAGAAGCCAACCACCGACAGCTCGGTTTTGCCGTGATCCTGTCTCTGTTGGAATCGGACCAGTTGGCTGATGAAGCAAAATCGGCAGCCGATGAACTCGTCTTGAAAGCGTGGAAGTCTCCCACGATTACTCGCAGCCTGCTGCAAGCGATCCAATTTGTCGGTTCCAAAAACTACGCGAACGAAGTGGAAGCTTTGGCCAACGAGGACGGCCAGCTCAAGACATTGGCGGCCTTTGTACAACGTCGCCAAGAACGTTTGTCGAAGCATCCGCAAGATTCGTTGGCAGGGAAATCGGTGGAAGAAGTTCAAAGCCTGGTGGTCGACCTAGAAGGTGATCGTCGCTTGGGCGGTCAACTGTTCGTCCAGAAGCAATGTACCACGTGCCATACGGTGTCGCCTGTTGAACCGCTGAAAGGGCCGTTTTTGGGCGGAATTGCGGCCAGATACAAACGCCCCGAATTGGCTCAATCCATTGTGGCGCCCAGCGCCGTGGTAGCTCAGGGTTTTGCCACCCAATGGTTTGATTTAAAAGATGGCAAGACGGTCAGCGGTTATGTGGTTCGTGAAGGCGGAGTGGAAATTGAGTTGCGAGACAATACGTCGAAACGGATTGTGTTGTCTACAGACGATATTGAAGAACGAGGAAAATCGGAGATATCCAGCATGCCCAACGGTTTGGTGGATCAATTGAATGCGTATGAATTGGCTTCGCTGATTGCGTATTTGGAGTCTTTACCGGCAGAATAGCGTGGTTTGGGCTTTTGTAACGTTTGCGGGCTGTATTGGCAAATGACAACAACTGACCGTGGATTCGGTTATGGTTTCCAGATAACGACGGTTCGCTTTGCTGCGTTTTTCGGCAACATCCAGGGCACATTTTTGACGAACGGCATTCATGAACCCCATCCATCTTTATGCGAACTTGTTCTTGGAACGCCGCTGGTTGGTCGGGCTGTTCATTGTGATTGTGACGGCCGTGGCGATTTATGGACATTTGACAACGGCGAATTCGAATGACCACTTTGCGTCACTACCGGAACGTCGCCAAGAAGTTCAACAGCTGCTGGAAACTCGGTTCGCAAGTAATGCTCAGCGTGATGCGGCGGCAGGGGATGATCTTAAAACGGCTGCGTTGAAGGCGAATTCGGGCCAGCTGCAGACACAACTGAATCAATGGCAATGGGACAACTTTGACAATCAAGACTTCTTCATCGTGGTTCAGGGCGAAGATGTGTTTCGTCCGCAGACGATCGCGGCGTTGCGAGAAATGGTGGCGAAAGTCAATCAGTTGGATGCCGTCTACCGAGTGTTATGGTTGGACCAAGTCCCCATCTTCAACCGCTTCGGCGTTCCTGGACCAATTCTGCCGGCGGACGATGCGACCGATGACGAATTCGCGAAAGCCAAAACAAATGTGCTTGCTCATCCTATCGCGCCGGGCTACTTGATTTCCGAAGATGGCACGGTCCTGCTATTTTCCGTTGCCGTGCAATGGCATCAGGTCGAACGCGTGGCAGAGATGGTGCAAGACGTTCGATCAACGGCCAAAGGCGTCCTGGCCGAACGCAACGTCGATGTGGATTTCTATCTGGCCGGACGGATTCCGATCATGGTGGAACAACGAGCGTCATTGCGCCGCAACCAGATTTGGTTTCAGTTTCTGGGCTACGGGCTGGCGTTCTTTATTACGTTGTTCTTGTTTCGAGGTGTCGGAGCGGTGATGATTGTGGCGGGCGCTCCGGCCTTGGGTATTGTCTGGGCGACCGGCATTTTGAAGTTGATTGACGCGCCCACCAATATGTTAACGTCCATCATTTTGCCCGTATTGGTCAGCATGGTTGGATTGACGGATGGCATTCATCTGATGATGCATATTCGCAAATGTCGAGCTCGAGGCGTTCCGGCGCGTGAAGCGGCTGCCATGTCGGTTCGCTTGGTGGGGTTGGCTTGTTTTTTGACGTCGTTTACCACGTGCGTCGGCTTTGGTTCGCTGCGTTTGGCTCATTCGGAATACATTCGCGATTTTGGTTACGCTTGTGCCATCGGCGTGGTCATTTCGTTCTTTGCGGTGATCACGGTCATTCCGTTTTTGTGTACCACGTTCTTGGGAATGCGAATTGATCGAGGCCATGATAAGGACATTTTGACGCATCAGCTGAGTCGGTCGGAATGGGTGATTGATCGAGTGATTGCCCGACCCAGAAAATATTCGTGGTGGGCAATTGGCCTGACACTGGTTTTGTTGGCTGCGTCTTTTTCTTTGCGGCCGGATAACAACACCAAGAGTTCGTTGCCTAAAGACACTGAAAGCTTTCAGGTATTGTCGTTGTGTGACGACAAGTTGGGTGGCATTGATCAGGCTCAGATCCTGGTTCGCTGGGATCAGGGAACCGATCGAAAGACGTTCTTGGAAGTGATTGACAAGGTAGAACGGACGCTGGACGCCGAGCCTTTGTTCGGCTATTCCCTGTCCGTTCACGATTTGTACGAATCGCTCCAACCCGGCTATCGCCAGCAGGCGGCTGATGAACGACAGGCCCCGGCGATTGCAATGCTGGTTCCGTTTCGAGTGCGCGATACGTTTTTGAACGAATCGTTGCGCCGCGCGTTTGTACGGTTTCGCGTCAAAGACACGGGGATTGCTCAGTACGAACCGGCATTTATCGAATTGGAAAATTCGCTGCAAAAATTGAGCGACGAGACCGGCTTTCGCTTTCTGTTGGTAGGACAAGCGGTTCGCCGACAACGAGAACTATTCCGAGTTGTCCAGGATCTTGCGGCTAGTTTGGCTGCTGCGTCCGTGATCATTTTCACCGTCATTGCCATCGTGTATCGATCTTTCCGCCTGGGATTGATTTCAATTGTGCCCAACGTGTTTCCGCTGGCTGTCACCGCTTGTGTCCTGGCGATCACTCGAGGAACCTTGGATTTTGCCGCCGTCTGCGCGTTTACGGTTTGTTTGGGCATTGCGGTGGATGACACCATTCATTTTCTGACTCGGTTTACGCAAGAACTGGGCGAATTGGAAGATGAAGCTCGGCAAGGGCAAAGTTCGATCGTAGATGAAGACACGACGCTCCAGCCTCAGTCTCGCGACGACGTCGCCATGGCGGCTAAGCGAACCTACATGGGCATCGGCAACGCGCTGTTGACCACAACGTTGATCATGGTGTTGGGATTTGGGACGGCGTTGACCAGCGATTTGCCTGACATTCGCATGTTTGCCAGCATGGCCTGCGCCACAATCGGTGCGGCACTCATTGGTGACATGGTCTTTTTGCCAGCGATGCTGATTCTGTTCTTTCGTCCGAAACGTGTAGAAAAAAACTAATCGACATGGGTTCGAATGGCGAGATTCGAACACCGCGATCCGCCTACTGGCCTGCCGAATCATCCTGTTCGACGTTCGGCGGCCGAACAATCAAAGGGACTGGCGTTGCGGTGCCGCGTTTTGGATCGATCCTAATAGGGATTTTTCCCTGCCTGTCGTAGAACCCCGTTCCAGGCGGAAGATTCCATTTGTTCCAATCCGTTTCGATCGTAGCAGAGCCAATCGACTTCCATTTAATGCTCCAGTTATATTCATACTCTTTTTCTGAGGCTCTATCGCGACGGATAAAATTCGCAGAAACAGGTACTGGGACGTCCTGTTCTATCTCCCAGTCAACAACGGTCTCAAGGTCTAGATGCTTCTTGCCTTCTGCTATGATGCTCACTTCGCGCCGAATCAAAGCATACCCTTTTGTCGTATCCAACCAGATCTCCATGAGATCCGAAAAATCCGGTGCCGGTGTTCCACGCCATTCCAGTCGAATGACTCCATTACGCTCTTGGTGTACTCCGATAAACGGACGAGGGATCTCAAATGTTGCCATCTCATCAAAACTCTCTCCCGTGAAGTGAGTAAATGGATCAACCAGTCCTATGCCGCGAATGTCAAAATAGCCAATCGCGGTGAAGCCCTGTGGCAAACGCTCGGTGTTGGGGAAAATCTGCAATCTTCGTGACGAAATATTTGAAAAAAACACGTTCACCGTAGGCGTGTAGCAAGTCTTTCTGACAACGCGATTGTCCCGAGGATCCAACGTTCCAAAACCGGGCGTCCATTCAGCATCTGAATCGACCCAATACGTCTTTTTTGAATCATCAAAAGCAACTGTGTGCGTCGCGTTGGTTTTCAACAATTCGGTGCCTTTCTTGCGAATAGTCGTGACAACCTCGGCGTTGAACTCGCCTGCAACTAGCTTTAGGCGTTCGTTTCGGTATCGTTTTTCAATCGCATTAAGTGATTCTTCGGCGAACCCGCTTGTCGCCGAAGCAAACAGTATTGCGCCGCAATAAACAAATGGACGTATCACAATTCACCTTTCGTGTTCTTGCGCTGTCGGATCAGTCCGATGTATGTGGCACTTGTCTTGTAGTATCGTTAACTCCAAATGGGTGCCGCGTGTTTTGCAGAATCTAGCAATTGAACTGTTTTCTGTCAAAATATTGCCGCTTGTCACTTTACAACGGAGGTCCTGGTAGCGAGCCTTCGGTCACTTCAAAGGACAGTTTCATGGGATCGTTCACACATTTGTTTCCTCTGTCGGTGTATCGAGACCGAGTGATGTTGGACGCTTCGTATCAGCAGAGCTTGGTCGAACATGTGATGCGGATGGAAGCGGAAACGGCGGCTCGAGCTACTTCGCACAGCGCTTGGCTGGGTGATACTCGAGGATTCGAATTCCTGTTTCAATTAGAAGCGTTTCAGCCGTTGTTTCAGCAGATTGGGAAGTTGGTGCGCGAATATACGGCGTCGCTCGGATTCGACACGAATCTGATCGATTTCTATTTTCAACGAGCGTGGGCCACGGTTACTAGGAAGGGTGAACACATCAGCGATCATTCGCACGAACAGTCGAATATCAGCGTGGCCTATTATCTAAAGAAGCCGTCGCAATCTGGCGCAATTAACTTCATGACCGAATCGCATCCTAATGAGTTTTCTCGAGGTATCCTCAGTCCATCCAAAGCCGCGCTGGGGTTTATTCGCCAACCGAGTATGTTGACATGGAATGCCGTTTCCATCGACGCTGCCGAAGGAGAAATCTTGATCTTTCCTTCCAAAACGTTGCATTCGACTACGCCCAGTGAAAGCGACGATGTACGCATTTCGTTGTCTGCCGATATTACGACGCTGCTGAAAGATAGCCGAGGCCACGAGACGATGATGCCGCACTTTTCGCAATGGCGACGATTCGAACTATAGCGCCTTGCGTTTGGCGGCAGTGCAGAATTGTGTCTACATCCGCTTTCTGGAAGCTGGGGACACAAGCTATAATGCAGGCGATTGGTTGCGGCCTTGTTGGTACGAAAGGAACGGAAGATGAAATGCCCTCGAGACGGTTCGGAATTGGCACGAGTCAGCGTTGGCGACGTGGAATTGGACAAGTGCCATCAGTGTGACGGCATTTGGTGTGACCGAGGTGAATTGGAACGGATTCGTGAACTCCAGTTGTCTCAACCGGAAGAACAGTTGGAACGCCAATACGGAAATCCGGAACCTAGAACCGGTGAAACCAGCGGTTACATGAAATGTCCTCGCTGCGGAGGCCGACTTCAAGGCGTTTTTTACATGCTGGGTAGTTCCATTCGAATTGATCGCTGCGAAGATTGCTTTGGCTTTTGGCTGGATGATGGCGAATTAGACGGTCTGGCGAGCCATCGTCCCGCAGCAGCATCGAAATCGCTCAAGACCGAAGAAGAATCGGGAAACCTACCCAGCATGCTACGCTCCATTGCCAAGTGGTTTCAAACGTCGTAGCGCCGGAACCCACTACATTGGTAGTCTGCCTCTTGCGTCTCGCAGGTAGGACAACGGAAATTGCGCCAAGGTCAAGTCCCGTTGGCAAAGTAGGAAGGTGTGCTGAAGGGCTAGCGTAAGAACCATGTTATGTGCCATTTGAAGCGACATTGCGGAACAACTTCTCGCAAAGGTCGGCAGCATACGAGTCTGGGAATTCCGTCAAACCAGCGACCGCGTCTTTCAGTTGCGAGATATTGTCTTGCGTGACCGCAGCATAGACAGTGTCGTCCACAGGCGAGTTGTGCCAGATGCCGATTGGTACGCCAGTGGATTGGACCGCGGCGATGTATCGTTGCGCATCCGGGTCGGACGGCAGACCATGCTCGTTTAGCGTTGCGCGAGGAAACGCGAAGAACGTCCAGTGCGAGGCGCCGGCGAGCGAGTCGAGGTCGACCAGCGAATCAATGTCGATTGGGCCATCGTACGGCATCACGGATCACCTGAGGCACATAACGGAAGGTCCTTACGACACCGCCCTGAACGAAGCGAGCGATGCCCGAATTACGGAAATTGTACCAACGCCAGCGAGTGTTGCCAAACAGCGAAGGTCGTGCCGAATGCCTAGTGAAAAGACCATGTTGGCGGTCGCGGCCACGTCAGAGCGTAGCTTGCATTCCAAGATGCTCGCAATGGCATCGCATCAATCCGCGAAGGCCAAAAATACGAGCGGCTCGCCACCTGATTCAATCAGTTGGAGAACGCAGAGCACTCCATAACGGCGGCGTAGATTTCGGGACATCGTGATCGAAACGATTTCGCGTTTTCGAGTTGAAGCACGAACGGCGAATCGCGATCGGAGATACCGTCGATCCACGCATCCATATTGCGGCCATAGTAGTCGGGGAAATCGAGCGCGGCGGCAAATGTGTCGTGAAACGAAGGCCAGTTCGTGATGCCATCGGTGTCGATCTTGATGACGGGTATGCTCAATAGACTAGTGACCGCTAACGGAAGTTTTTTTCGACACCGCCCTAAACGAAGTGAACGACGTCCGAACTGCGAGAAATTGTACCAAGGCCTGCGATCGTTGCCAAACATCGAACGTGTGCCGACTGCCTCTGCGCAAAAAAACATGTTGTTCAGCAAATGAATCGCCTAAAATGTCTCAAGTACGGGCGCGTGTAAATACATGAATCCGGGCAGTTGAGCATCGGCGGTATCGAATTGCAGGTCGGAAATGCGTTCAGTCTGGTATAGCCCAAGCAGGTAACCGAGCGCGAGGCACGCAAACGCGCGCCAAACGGGAGCGGTCGATTCGTGCCAAGTCAACGATTCATCCGATAGTTCGCCAGCACAACGTTCAGCGATGAAGCGTTGGTGGTTGATTCCCCACGTGTCAGCGGCGGATGTGAGGGCGAAACCGTGGCGCGCGTAGTCGATCGGATCGAAGCGACGATCAGAGGCCGCATGGAGCGAGTCGCGAATTGCACGAAAGTTCTCGAGCAAAGGAGCGAAATCGTACGGCGATTGGGGCATCGAATTATTCGGTTTTGCCGATCAACGGAAGGTTTTTACAAGACCGCCCGAAACGAAGCGAACGATGCCTGAACTACGGAAATTGTACCAAGGACAGCCCGCGTGGCCAAACATGCAAGATGTGTCGAAGGCCCTAGCGTAAAAAAACATGTTATCTGACAGTGCGTGTGCGTGTTCAACTCGGCTCTTGTATGTGCGAGCGTATCCACTCCGCCATTTGATCGACGTTGGTCAATCCTTCAGCAAGCTTGATGATTGCATGGTATTTTTCCTCATTCGTTGCCATTAGAGTTTGGCCGTTTAGCAAAAGAAATGTCCTGCAGACAACGAGAGCAGTTCTTTTGTTGCCATCAAGGAAAACTTGATTACGAGCGATGGCGAACGCATACTGCGCCGCCAACGCCGCAAGATCAGGTTTGGGATTTCCGTAGGCAAGAAGGTTTTGAGGACTGGCAAGGGCAGACTCTAATCCAGTGCGATCCCGTACGCCGTCTAGCCCTCCATGTTCCGCTAACTGTGCAGCATGAATTGCAAGAACAACGTCCAGCCTAACCCACTCGGGCTTGATCACTTCGAGAGTGCCCTGAGTGCGTCACGATCTTCTTGCATCACCATTTTGGCAATCTCGATCTGCTTTTCGAATTCAGGATCGTAGGCAGTTAAGCGAAGACCATCGACGGTTTCTTGGACAAAGAGCTGATCGCCCTTAGAAACCCGCAAACGCGCAATCAATTCCTTTGGAAGAACGACGCCTAAAGAATTACCGACGTTTCGAATTTTGAGTTTGATCATTGCGACGCTCCTTTGTGGATACATGTGTAATCACATGCGTTGACACAATAGTATACACTGGGGATCGGCGGGTGAAGCTCGAAAATTCAGGTTTCCCCAGGGGTTTTACGAGGAAGTCACCAAATTCCGTGCAAAAAGACCGAAACAGCGAGTCGTACAACGGAAGGTTTTTACGACACCGCCCCTGACATCAAGTAGACGGCTTGAACTACGGATAAATTTATCACCTCAGCGAGGCTTGAACAACAAACGAAGGTGTGTCGAAGGTCGTGCAACCGCAGTCGTCGCGGCGAGCTAATCGAGCGTCCTTTTGTTGCGAAGTGTCGTTTTTCAAGTATCAATTGCGAGCCCCAGTGATACAGGAAGCACAAAAGCACCAAGCGCGACATCCCAGTGACGCCACCAAGGGGTAAAGGACCATTTGAGTGATACGGGAGAAATCGCGGGCAGGGTTGAGTACCAGTAAGACAAG
>JAGQOZ010001098.1 GCA_020426955.1 Planctomycetales bacterium | reverse complement strand
AGCGAGCACTAGCAAATGACGTGCGGTCTCGGTGAACACAGCGGCACAAGCCGGCCAGGCCGCACAGCAGCAGGACCACGCTGGAAGGTTCCGGCACGGCGCTGACCGCTGCACGCGGTCCTTGTTCGTAGGCACCGGTTTGCAGCGCGACGATCAGGTCACCTGTGGAGAATTCGCGGTCGCCATCCCAGTCGCCGGTTCCCCAACTGGCGTTGTTGGCGATGTCATCCTCGTAGAGAGCAGCTTGCAGCACCTGAATCAGGTCGGACGAATTGAATTCGCCATCCAGATTGGCATCGCCAAAGTAGGTACCGAAAATATCGTTGACCCACATGGTGCGGTCTTCCTGTCCCACGGAGCCATTGCCGCTGATGTCGAAGTCCAGATTTACACTCCCCTGGTCGACGGCGGACGTCAGCAGGTTGATGTCGGTGACATCGAGCAGCATGTCGCCGTTGAAATCACCCAGCAGGCCCGGCGGTTCGGCGTATTCAAACAGGTAGGCAGCGCCGGCATTGAGATCGGTGTCGTCATCTCGGGCAGAGCCGATCAGGATTCGATGTGCGTCCATGG
>JAGQOZ010001097.1 GCA_020426955.1 Planctomycetales bacterium | reverse complement strand
GAACCGAATTGGATCGATGGCGCAGCGAAGTGGACGCCAACGTTCCTACAAAGAACCCCAACTATCGTCGTTAGCTCGACCTTTTGATGTTGCGCTTTTTCATACCCCGAAACGTAAGTGAGGGGAAACTGAGCTATTAAAGTCCCTTGAAGTTGCGTTTTTTCATAGCCCGAAACGTAAGTGAGGGGAAACAGAACGCTTCTGTGGTCCCTCGCTAACGCCCTAACGCTTCGGGCTACGATATTCCGCGGAGAAAGGCGAATGCGCAACTTCAAAACTAACGCGTCGGGCTAAGAAATTCCGCCAGGAAACGCAGAAACGCAACTTTAAAAGCTCGACCCGAGGTAGATTCCGCAAACACAAGAATCTAATTCTGGACAAACACATAGCGAATAACCCGCATATGACGCAAGCCGCTGAACTTGATTCGACAACGCAGCCGAATGCTCCCACTGCCAGCCTAATGGCACTGTGGTTCGCCATGCTGTGGCCGACCATCGTGACCTATTTGTACTTTGATCTACTGCATGGCAGAGATCCGGCATGGCAATCGGGCGTCGCCGGCGTTGGCAAG
>JAGQOZ010001096.1 GCA_020426955.1 Planctomycetales bacterium | reverse complement strand
TCATGAATTCGGCGGATCAGTGCGGGGAGCACATGGCTGTTTTCCGGATGATAGTTGTCCCCGGGCCCGTACAAATTCGTCGGCATCGCAGAATGATACATCACGCCATATTGACGCCGATAGAACTCGCACAACTTGAGTCCGGCAATTTTGGCAATGGCATACGCTTCATTTGTGGGTTCGAGCGACGACGTCAGCAGACTGCTTTCAGCAATCGGTTGCGGTGCGAGTCGCGGATAGATGCAGGTACTGCCCAGAAACAGAAAGCGTTCCGTGCCGTGTTGCCATGCGGCGTGAACGGTGTTGGTCGCCATGACCAGATTCTGGTATAAAAACTCGGCCGGGTAGGTGTTGTTCGCATGGATGCCGCCCACCTTGGCCGCCGCATGGATCACCACTTCCGGGCGCTGTTCCGCAAAGAACTGCGCAACATCTGCCTGATTCGTCAGGTCCAGTTCGCTGCGACTTCGAAGGAGCAGATTGGTGAAGCCTGCGGCTGTGAGTTGCCGCACCACAGCCGCCCCCACCATACCACGATGACCTGCCACAAAAATTCGGTTGTCTGACCGCACAA
>JAGQOZ010001095.1 GCA_020426955.1 Planctomycetales bacterium | reverse complement strand
ACTACTACGCCATGGCCGGTGTCTTCCGCAGCACCAAAACGTTTACGCTAGGAAACGTGGCGAATTTCATCGAACGATCTTTGCTTTCCGAACAGCAGCAACAAGCCTACGAAGCGGGTCAACAGGCGATTGCCAAAGCGAAGGCCGAAAAAGGCGCCTTGCAGAAAGAACTGCAACAACGACAAGCGAATCAAATCAACGTGGTCGCGCAGCTGGATGATGGCCAAGCGGAACTGCACGGCGAATGGGTATCGTCCAATCACACAGCCGGATTCGTTGGTGATGGCTACCGACATGATGGAGCTAAACAGAAGGGCGAAAAATGGGCTCGATATCGCCTAGCCATTCCCACCACCGCAAACGGTCCGTTGTTTGTGGAAATGTCCTACACTTCGGGTTCGAACCGCAGCAGCGCCGTTCCCGTGTTGATTCGCTACGGCGATGTCGAACAAACCGTTAGCGTCAATCAAACCAAACCACCCGCATCCGGTTCGTTCCAAAGATTGCACCAAGTGGAGAATGCGCCGCAGGCTGGCGAAGAAATCGTGGTTGAAATCCGCAATTCCGATCCGCAGG
>JAGQOZ010001094.1 GCA_020426955.1 Planctomycetales bacterium | reverse complement strand
GTGAGCCTTGTGTATGGAGTTCGATCTGCCGAGTACTTGGCCGGCGTCGATGCGTTTAAGGAGGCCGGGGTAGAAGTGCACATCGCTACCGAAGATGGTTCGATCGGTCCGCCGCGCCGAGTGACCGACTTGCTCGTTGAAGTCCTCGATGCATCGTCCGCGGCGACAGTTGTCTGCTGCGGTCCAGAGCCAATGATGGAAGCGGTCGCTCAGCTGACTGCCGCTCGCCATGTCGACTGCCACGTCTCGTTAGAGACTCCGATGGCCTGCGGCATCGGCATTTGCTTTACCTGCGTCGCCAAAGTCGGCAGCCCTATGGATTGGGACTACAAGCGCACTTGCGTCGAAGGCCCTGTCTTCGATGCACGCGACATCGTTTGGCAGTAGTTCTCAGAAGCCCTATCGCAACAGTGGCAACGTGCCGCTTGTGCCCGGCGCCGATGTGCCCGTTGTCGATGTGCCCAACGATGACGTGCCTGTATTGCCACCGCTGAAATCGTAGGCAGTCGATCGACCGGTCGATCCAGGGCTGTATGGGCTGAGCGTCGTCGAACCTTGATAGACACTCGACGTCGCA
>JAGQOZ010001093.1 GCA_020426955.1 Planctomycetales bacterium | reverse complement strand
ATTTGCTGGTGTATGCCGACCAGACTCGTTTATTTGAAAACACAGCCGATGGTCCGGGCGTACCAAATTACGAAGCGGGCGAAGCGGTGAATCGGTTTTACTTGGACAACGTGATCGATTCTGTGACGGCCGATGTGAATGGTGACGGGCGGCTTGATCTAATCGAATCGGCCGCCGATCTCACTCGCGAGACTCCCACCGGTTTGATTTCAATCCTGCAAAATGAAGCGAGAATTGTCGCGCGTCGTCAGGCGATTTCTGAAGGTGCTTACATCGGCGCCGCTGACATCAACGGAGATGGCACGGTGGATCCGGTGGTGCGAGACAACGGGCTGGCTTGGATTCCAAATCAAGGGAACGGTGAATTCGGTGCTGCTCAGGACATCACTTCGGACGACCGCTGGGGATTTGTTCAGCTGGATGACTTTGACGGTGATGGAGACGTGGATGTGGTCTATTCGTCATATCACGGAGCGTTCATTCAGTGGTCCGAAAACACAGGACAAGGCCAATTCGCGCCGGTGGAAACGCTGAGCGAAAGCGGTCGCGTCGACAGTTTTCAAATGCACGATCTGGATGCCGA
>JAGQOZ010001092.1 GCA_020426955.1 Planctomycetales bacterium | reverse complement strand
GTACCTTTGGTGATACTCCGTTTCCGTGGGCTAATATGCCAACGCCGATTGACGATCATTACGAAGAAGCTTTTAGTGTCTGTGATGGAGGCCTCTGTTACATTTTCCAGGAGGACGACGGTACGGTTAGGTGGTCAATGGTATCTCACTAAGATCACGAAATAGATGGACGAAGTAACGAAAGAAAGAAATGTTTGGTGCCATCCATGTACACAGCTGATGTACTCGCTGTCCGGGAAACCGCATGTGTCGCCCGCTGGGCTGATCGGTGCGGAAGAGAACGAGGACCGGTGGCTGACGCACACCGGCAAAGATTTTTCGCCCGCCGGGCGGGAGTTTTGGTCGGTGCCATGCATAGACGATCTGGGGCTTTATCGTGGTTCTTCGAGCCAAAGGCACAGCAAGTCACGTAGCCCAGGACAACGTCGTGGGAAGGCATGCCGCTCTGCCTCGATCAGCCCCGGAGGCCCAATGGGGCGGCCGGTTGCTGGATTCTTGCGCTACACACGCGGCGGCTTATTCAACCGGTTGGGCCGTTGGCTCGAAGGTCCGGGATTTGGGCCGTTGCCAGGACGTTGTCCTGGG
>JAGQOZ010001091.1 GCA_020426955.1 Planctomycetales bacterium | reverse complement strand
CCGGCGCTCGAACTTGTTGAGATCCCGCCCGAGGCGCCCGGCCCGGTCGGCCATGCCGACATAATCGAGCATGCGCTCAACCTCCGCATGGCGCTTCGACGCCGGCTGGCGGGCATGGTCGATCTGGACCAGCACGTTGTCGAAGACGGAAAGATCGTTGGCGATCTCCTCCTTCTGGAACGACCGCCGCAGGCCCCAGTGTGCGCGCCGGTAGGGCGAAAGCCCGAGCAGGTTCTGGCCGTCCTTGCGGATTTCCCCGTCTTCAGCGGTGACGAAGCCGGAAATCACGTTCATCAACGTGGTCTTGCCAGCACCGTTGGGACCGATGATGCCGTTGACAGGCTGGGCGAAACTTGCCGAAACCCCGGAAAGCGCGACAACGCCTCCGAAGCGGACCGTCACATTGCCGATCTCAATCATCGCCCGCCCCCCTTCTCCCCGGCTTCCGCTTTTCGCCGCTTCCCGAAGAGATCGTGGATCTGGCCGGCAATGCCGTTCGGCGCCGTGATCACCGCGTGGAGAAGGCCGGCACCAAAGATCACGTAGGAAATGTCGGCGTCGACGCCCCAATTGTTAAGCAGCGCCG
>JAGQOZ010001090.1 GCA_020426955.1 Planctomycetales bacterium | reverse complement strand
ACTCCAAACTGGAAGTGTTGTGCCCCCATCTTGAGGAGTTGATAGAGGAAGGACACAAGTCGCTGGTGTTCTCGCAGTTCACAAGCATGCTGGCGATTGTTCGCAAACATCTCGACGAAAGGGGTGTCAAATACGCCTATCTCGACGGCCAGACCCGCAAGCGAAAACAGGTGGTCGAACAATTCCAATCTGATCCTGAGACGCACGTCTTTTTGATTTCGCTCAAAGCCGGAGGACTCGGGTTGAACCTGACCGAAGCAGAGTATGTCTTTCTGCTTGATCCCTGGTGGAATCCGGCCGTCGAAGCGCAGGCCATCGACCGAGCCCATCGTGTGGGACAGACGAAACAGGTCTTCGCCTATCGACTGATCTGCAAGGGGACGGTGGAGGAGAAAATCCTGGAGCTTCAGACGAAGAAACGGGAGCTTGCCGACGCGATTCTCGATGCCGACGGGACTCCTCTATCCGATCTCACGACGGAGGACCTCGAAATGCTGTTGTCCTGATGGGAACTCCCAGCTCTCGATCAGGCCAATCACTTGTGACAGAGAGACCGGAGTTCTCGGTACGCGAATCCGTTCGAGAT
>JAGQOZ010001089.1 GCA_020426955.1 Planctomycetales bacterium | reverse complement strand
TTTATCGCCAGGCCATTGGATTAGCGACTGGGAAGCTGGCGTGATCGGTGCCTCCGAGTCAGAAGGCTTCCTATTGTTCCAATCAACAGCCAAGGCCGACAAGCGGGTTCCGGCACAGCACTCGCTGCAGCCCGAGGCCCCGCTTCAAAACCACCCTCTTTAAAAGCCGCAACGAGATCACCAGTGTCGAATTCTGCGTCCCCATTCCAGTCTCCATCGGCCCAGCCAGAATTTCCAGCGATGCCATCTTCGTATTCTCCGGCCTGAAAAACGGCAATTAGGTCGCCAGAATTAAATTCGCCGTCGAGGTTCGCATCGCCGAAGTAAGTGTAGGCAAATTCCTCGTTCTTTACCCAAGCTTGCCGATCGAGCTCGTCTACTTGATCATCTCCGGTTATGTCGAACGGCTTATTGTTTGTCTCCTCACCAATGACAGCTGACAGCTGATCGACGTCGGCCGCATCAAGAACACCATCAGAATTGAAATCTCCGTCCTCCGTTGACGAATAATAGTAGGCAAACTGGTTGATTGGGATACGGCCCGTCACTTGGTCACCGACAGCGTCTTCATCTGCCGACCAGGAAAAG
>JAGQOZ010000108.1 GCA_020426955.1 Planctomycetales bacterium | reverse complement strand
TGATTGATGCGGAAATGTGCATGCCGGGCGACAACGTGAAGTTGTCGGTCGAGCTGCAAAAGCCCATCGCCATGGACGACGGTGTTCGCTTCGCAATTCGCGAAGGCGGTCGAACTGTGGGATCAGGGGTTGTGACCAAGATCATCGAATAGTATTTTGTTCGATCGGATCGTAAATATAGGGGTGTAGCTCAATTGGTAGAGCACCGGTCTCCAAAACCGGGGGTTGCGAGTTCGATTCCCGCCGCCCCTGCCAGTCAAGCCGTGTCGAGGTTTTTTGCTTCGGCTCGGCGCTTTTAAGCTTGGGAATGCTCGGCGTGAGCGTTTCTTACGGATAGGACGGTTGGGCGTTGTTCATGGCTAGAGAAAAGGCGTTGCAGCCATCGTTTGTCCAGGATGTTTTTCATGTCGGCGTGTACAAACGCAGTCAGGGAAAGCTGACACGGCAGGTTACTTTTGCTGCTATTGCGGTTGCGGTGCTTTTGGGTTGCTGGCAATTAAAGGCGTATTTGGCGTCTGTGGCCGAGAACGGCGGTACGCAGTTCTTGGTGCCTGGCTTGCTGGTCGCTGCGGGGTTGTGGCTGGCCTATCGAGCTGTGAATTTTCCCAAATTCGCTGATTTTTTGATTTCTGTGGACGGTGAATTGGCCAAGGTGTCATGGCCGACGCGATTGGAAGTTGTTCGCAGTACCATTGTTGTAATTTTTGTGATTTTCATGTTGGCAGGGCTCTTGTTTGCCTTTGACTTTTTGTGGAAGTTGATTTTCTCGACGCTGGGAATTGTTGGTTAAATCGTGACAAACGACAACGAATTTGAAGACAATCAGCCCGACGAAGGGCATCCTGGTGAAGTTTCGTCAGATGATCAGGGCCTGGAGGTATCCAAGGAGCCAAGGAAGCCTCGTGGTCCGATCGAGGAAGAGGTTGATGGCGGTGCTGACGAGGAAAAGCAATGGTACATTCTGAAGGTTCAGAGTAATCGAGAGAACTCGATTTGTGATGGTCTTCGCCGGCGAGTAGCGGTGGCCGGACTGGATGAGTATTTCGGTGAAATCCTGGTCCCCACGGAAGACGTTGCAGAGTACAAAAATGGCAAGCGTAAGGTGGTTAAGCGAAAGCTGTATCCGGGATACATTGTTTGCCATATGGTGATTAACGACGATACTTGGTTTTTGGTTCGCGAGACGCCAGGTATCGGTGACTTCACGGGAGCATCCGGAAAGCCGACTCCGATGTTGCCGCACGAAGTCGAGCGGATTGTGAAAGCGGCCAGTCCCGAGGAAGAATCGGACGAGCCGATTAAGACGGCGATTCCGTTTCGCGTTGGTGATCGGGTACGGATCAAGGAGGGTACGTTCGAGAACTTCGAAGGGGATGTCGAGGTGATTGACGAAGCCAACGGACGTGTGACGGTAATGATTAACATCTTTGGAAGATCAACGCCAGTCGAGTTAGAGCATTGGCAGGTCGAAGCGGTTTAGAGTGGTCGCGGTGTGCGATCTGAGTTCCGGCGATAGCCGCAATTGAGAATACGGTGCAGATATGGCAAAGCAGTTAGTTGGTGTAGCTAAATTTCAAGTGCCTGGCGGTCAGGCTACGCCGGCGCCGCCGGTAGGTACGTCTCTGGGTAAGTTTGGTATTAATCTGGGCCAATTCGTTCAGCAGTTCAATGACCGAACAAAGGAGTATGGTGGGACGCCAATTCCGGTTGTTGTAAGTGTTTATAACGACCGGTCGTTCGAATTCATTACGAAAAGCCCGCCTGCGGCTTCGCTGTTAAAGAAGGCGGCGGGTATTGCTAAGGGTTCTGGTGTTCCAAACAAAACCAAGGTAGGCAAGGTTAGCATGGCGCAGATTGACGAGATTTGCAAGCAGAAGATGGCGGATCTCAATGCCAGCGACCTAGAGTCTGCACGGCAGATGATTCGCGGTACCGCTCGGAGCATGGGGCTCGAGGTAGTAGACGGTTAGGTAATCGATTGGGAAGTAGGTAATGGTGAAACGGTCGAAAAGATATCGAAAAATGGCCAGCGCCGCGTCGATTGGCGAACTGATGCCGTTGAGTAATGCCGTGGATGTGCTCAAGACGTTCAACACAACCAAGTTCGATCAGACGGTCGAAGTGGCAGTGCGTCTGGGTATCGATCCAAAGCAAGCTGATCAAATTGTACGAGGATCGGTCGTGCTTCCGCATGGTATCGGGCGCACGCAAAGAGTCGTCGTGTTTGCAAAAGGTGACGCCGCCGAAGCGGCTGAGGCAGCCGGAGCCGACGAAGTTGGGCAGGAAGATTTGGCTAAGAGGATTAAGGACGGTTGGACGGATTTTGATGCGTGCATTGCGGCGCCAGACATGATGGGTGTTGTGGGGCCTTTGGGGAAGGTGCTCGGGCCTCGTGGTTTGATGCCGTCGCCGCGAGCTGGCACGGTCACGCCGGATGTGGCACGCGTGGTCAAGGAGTACAAGGCTGGTAAAGTCGAGTTTCGAAATGATTCCGCTGGTATTCTCCACGCGGTCGTTGGACGTCTGAGTTTCGACAAGGAGAAACTTGAAGAGAACGTGTCGGCGTTCATGAAGCATGTCGAATCCCTAAAGCCGGCGGCGGTTAAGGGAGCGTATTTGCGTGGAATGAGTTTGAGCGCCACGATGAGCCCAAGTGTTCGCATTGCGTCGTAGGTTAGTGTGTGGGTCGAGCCGGATTTGGTGATATATGAGCAAGATGGTTAAAGAGCTGATCGTCAAGGATTTTCAACGACGGCTTGATGGTGTGAGCGACGCGTTGTTGGTGGACGTGATTGGCGTCGATGCGAATTCGTCTGTAGAGCTTCGTCGAATTCTCCGCGAGAAAGATATTCAAATACTCGTTTTGCGAAACGCGCTGGCTAAGCGAGCCATCGAAGGGACAACCTTGGAACCTGCATTGGATGAGGCCAAGGGTACGCTCGCGTTTTGTTGGGGATCCGAGGATTTCGTTTCGCTGGCCAAGGAAGTAACCGCGATCGTGGATGGCGGGAAGTACAAGGGCTTCGAGGCACGAGGCGGCGTGCTGGATGGCGAGAGATTGACGGCGGAGAAGATTAAGGAAATTAGCAAGTGGCCAAATCGGGAAGAGCAGCTTAGTTTGTTGCTCGGCCAGATTTTGGGACCTGGGGCCGAATTGTCAGCAGCCCTGCTTGGTCCCGGCGGCACGTTGGCCAGTCAGATCAAGGAGAAGGCCGGCGACGAGGATGCGAGTTAAGAGTTGCAGGACGCGAAGTAACATTCAGCACGAAGATTGGTACAAGAAGGTCTTTTTGTTATAAATACCCAGCGATTGCTTACCGGTGATGTACGGTATCGCGATTTAACAATCTGAAAGGACAGAGTTTAAAGATGTCGGAAGAAACAGCCACAATTGAAGTAGCGGATGATATTAGGCAACTGGGTGACAAGATTGCCGAGTTGACGTTGAAGCAGGCTAAGTCGTTGTCAGACTACTTGGAAGCGGAGTACAACATTAAGCCGGCTGCCGGAGGCGCGGTTGTCATGGCCGGCGGCGGAGGCGGCGGCGACGCCGGTGGTGCGGCCGCTGAGAAAACTGAATTTGACGTGGTGCTCACGGGATTCGGTGATAAGAAGATTGGCGTAATTAAGGAAGTGCGTGGAGTTACCGGGTTAGGCCTGAAAGAAGCCAAGGAATTGGTGGAGGGGGTTCCCAGTAAACTGAAAGAAGGCGTCTCGAAGGAGGAGGCCGAAGAGATTAAGAAGAAGCTGGAGGAAGCCGGCGCCAGTGTGGAAATTAAGTAGAAGCCTGCGGTCTTCTGCATGATAGGCGTTTTGTTCGCTGCTCCAATGTAGGTTGTACGCTTAGACCTCGTCAGACGTGAAGGCTGACGAGGTGTTTGCGTTCACGGCTTTTGTTCTTTGATGGCCCTCGCACGGTTCGGAAGGAGTTTTCTCTCTATGGCTGTCCCTTATCAGCGTCGTCTTCATCCCACGGCAGTTCGAAAATTTGGTAGTGGGCGAGGTGAATATCTGACGCCTGATTTAACCCAGATGCAGACGCAAAGCTATAGCGAATTTTTGCAGATGGATGACGATCCGTTGAAGCGGAAGGATCAGGGGATCGAGAGTGTCTTGCGGGAAATCTTCCCGATCGAAAGCTATGACAAACAACTGACGTTGGATTACGTTAAGTTTGAACTCGGCAAGCCTAGGTATACGGCTGAAGAATGTCGACAGTTGCGGCTGACGTACGGGCGGCCGTTTCGCGTCTGGTTACGACTGAACAAAGAGCAGCCAATCGAGGAAGAGGTCTACTTGGGCGATATGCCCATCATGTTGGGTGGCGGCGAATTTATCATTAACGGTGCGGAACGCGTGGTGGTAAGTCAGCTGCATCGTAGTCCGGGTGTTGACTTTGTGATGGAAGCCGACGCGACTTCGGATCGGAAGCTCCCCAGCTGTCGAATCATCCCGGAGCGAGGCAGTTGGATCGAAGTTAATGTCACCAAAAAGGACAGTTTGACGGTTCGTATTGATCAAAGTGGAAAGTTTTCGGCAGTAACTTTGCTGCGCGCGATGGATCCGGTGTACGGAAGTGATTCGGCGATTTTGCGAGCGTTCTATCCGACCAGCAAGGTGAAGATTTCGGACGGTCGAAGTGTGTCCAAAGTGGACGGGAAAATTGCCGTTGATGACATTATCTATCCATCGGGTAGCGAGCGGGCCGGTGAGATTCTGGTGGAGGCGGGCCACAAGATCACGAAGAATGTAGCCGAGCTCATCTGCACATCTGGAGTGAAGGATTGCGAAGTCATGGAGGCGGTGAAGTCGCCGCTGCTATTCAATTCATTGGCGGATGACAATACGTCCAGTCACGAAGAGGCGTTGTTGCGAATTTACCAGCGTCTTCGACCTGGGAATCCACCGCAGCTGGAGAAGGCTCGACAGCTGTTTCAGGAAAAGTTCTTCGATGCGAATCGATATCGACTTGGGCGCGTTGGGCGGTTCCGCATGAATCGAAAGTTGGATCTGGAAGTCCCTGAAGATGAAATGACGCTTCGCCCGGAAGACATGATCGCGGCGATTCGCTATTTGCTGGAACTGTCCATCAGCGGCGGCGAAGCAGAAATTGACGATATCGACCATTTGGGAAATCGTCGATTACGAACAATTTGCGAATTAGCGTGTGACGAACTGCGCAAGGGCTTTCTGAAGTTGCGACGCACTGTGCAGGAGCGGATGAGCTTGAAGGACATCGAGGACATGACGCCTAGAAGTCTGATCAACCCCAAGAGTATTTCTGCGGCGATTGAATACTTCTTTGGTCGTGGCGAATTGTCGCAGGTAGTGGATCAGACCAACCCGCTTTCGATGCTGACGCACGAACGGCGTCTCTCGGCGTTGGGCCCTGGTGGTTTGAATCGTAAGCGAGCTGGATTTGAAGTTCGCGACGTGCATATTTCGCACTATGGCCGCATTTGCCCGATTGAAACGCCGGAAGGTACCAACATTGGTTTGATTTCCAGTTTGGCTATCTACGCCGGCGTGGATGACTACGGATTTTTGGTCACGCCGTATCGGCGAGTCGATAAATGTAAATTGCTGGATGAGGTGGTTTGGCTTCGAGCGGACGAAGAGTCGGAAGCGTTTGTCGCGCCGGCCGATGCACCAGTAGAAGACGGCAAGATAGTGGGCGACACCATTATTGCTCGCTATCGTTCGGACTTTCATATTGTCAATCCGACGGAAATCAATTTCATCGATATCTCTCCCAGTCAGATGGTTGGAGTATCGGCCGGTTTGATTCCGTTTTTGGAGCATGATGACGCCAACCGAGCGTTGATGGGTTCGAACATGCAGCGACAAGCCGTGCCGCTATTGGTGACCGAACCGCCAATCGTAGCGACGGGAATGGAGAAGGATGTCGCGCGAAACTCCAGCATGGTGCATCGAGCCAAGCGAGCTGGAAAAGTATCGTACGTCGATTCGACGCGAATCGAAATCGGGACCGACAAGTACGACTTGAAAAAGTTTCATGGCTTGAACGAACGAACGTCGCTCAACCAGAAACCGATTGTTCATTTGGGCGATAAAGTGGAGAAAGGCCAGGTCATTGCAGACGGTGCCGCGACGTTCAATGGAGAATTGGCGCTGGGCCGTAACGTGCTGGTTGGTTTTATGTCGTTTGATGGATTCAATTTTGAAGACGCCATCATTATCAGCCAAGAGTTGGTCCAGAACGACACGTATACGTCGATTCACATTGAAGAATTTGACGTGGAGATTCGGGAAACCAAGCTCGGTCGGGAGGAATTTACTCGAGACATTCCCAACGTCAGTGAAAAGGCTCTTCGGAACCTGGACGAAGGCGGCATTGTTCAAGTAGGTACGTATGTTCGCCCGGGAGATATTTTGGTTGGTAAAGTTTCGCCAAAATCCAAGACCGAATTGACGCCGGAAGAGAAACTGTTGCATGCGATTTTTGGTCGCGCCGGCGAGGACGTGAAGAACGATTCGCTAGAGGTTCCTTCGGGGATCGAAGGAATTGTGATCAACACTCAGAAATTTTCGCGGCGGATGAGTCTGAGCGAAGATGAACGCAAGCAGTTTGAAAAGGAACTTAAGGAAGTTGAAAACTCTGGCAATGAAGTCATCACTGCTGCGTTTGGCGAAATGATCCAGCAGATGGAGGCCGTTGTCGGCAAGAGTCTTGCGGATGAAGATGGAACGCCTTGGTTGGGCGATCAGGATCCCAAGTATGTTGCAGAGCGAGCACAGTTGTTTCGATTGCAGTCGGTAACGGGGCCTCTGCGAAGTGACGCAAAGATCGCCGAGATCCAAGCGATTCACAAGGCGCAGTGGCCAGCCGTGGAGGCGGCAATTGATGATCGAGACCGTAAGCTCAACAGCATGAAACGCGGCGACGAATTGCGGAGCGGCGTGCTACAAATGGTCAAGGTTTACATTGCCACAAAACGCTGTATTTCTGTCGGCGATAAGATGGCCGGACGCCACGGTAATAAGGGTGTGATTGCCAAAATCTTGCCGGTGGAAGACATGCCGTTTCTGGAGGACGGAACTCCGCTACAGATCATGCTGAATCCGTTGGGCGTTCCCAGCCGTATGAATGTGGGTCAGATTTTGGAAACGCATTTGGGTTGGGCAGGTGCCAAGTTGGGATTCCAGGCAGTGACGCCGGTCTTTGACGGGGCCAGCGAAGAAGACATCAACGCAGCGCTTGGCGAAGCGGGGCTCCCCAGCCACGGGAAGGCTCGGTTGTTTGATGGTCGAACCGGAGAAGCCATGGCGCAAGAAACGACCGTTGGGTACATTTACATGCTGAAGTTGCATCACTTGGTGGACGAGAAAGTGCACGCACGTAGCACCGGTCCTTACTCGTTGATCACGCAACAACCGTTGGGTGGGAAAGCACGTTTCGGTGGGCAGCGATTCGGGGAAATGGAAGTGTGGGCTTTGGAAGCATACGGCGCTGCCTTCATCTTGCAGGAATTGCTGACGGTGAAGAGCGATGACGTGGAAGGTCGTACCAAGATCTACGAGTCGATGGTGAAGGGAGAAAATACGTTGGAGGCGGGGACGCCGGCTAGTTTCGACGTGTTGACCAACGAAATTCGCGGGCTCGCCTTGAACATGCAGCTGGAAAAGCGGCGAGTGTAAGCGGTTGGATTCGTTCGACTTCACACCTCTCTTTCGTACAGATATGAAACGCGCTAGACGCGGACGAGATATTTTAAGGAGCACTGGCAGATGACCATCGGCGAAAGCTCGTATGATCGAATTAATGATTACGCGTCGGTTAAGATCAGTTTGGCACGGCCACACGATATTCGAAGCTGGTCGTTCGGCGAAGTAAAGAAGCCGGAAACCATCAACTATCGAACGTATCGTCCGGAAAAAGACGGCTTGTTTTGCGAACGAATTTTTGGCCCGGAAAAAGACTGGGAATGTGCCTGCGGTAAGTACCGCGGCATGAAGTACAAGGGCATGATCTGCGATCGGTGTGGAGTAAAGGTGACGCATAGCCGAGTTCGCCGAAAGCGGATGGGGCATATCGAATTGGCCGCGCCGGTGGTTCATATTTGGTTCTTTAAGGCCATGCCTAGTCGGTTGGGAAACCTGTTGGCCATGAAGACCACCAGCTTGGAAAAGGTGATCTATTTCCAAGATTACGTAGTCATCGATCCGGGCTCGACAGACTTAGAGCCACAACAGTTGTTGACGGAAGAAGAGTACCGCGCCGCACGCGAACAATGGGGCGAAGGCAGCTTCGAAGCCGACATGGGTGCGGAAGCGGTTCGCAAGTTGCTCAATGCGTTGGACTTGGTGCAGTTGTCAGATCGGCTTCGAACCGAATTAGCAGAAACCAATTCAAAGCAGAAAAAGAAGGATCTGATTAACCGTTTGAAAATTGTCGAGGCGATTCGGGATAGTGAAAATCGTCCGGAATGGATGGTCTTAGACGTCATTCCCGTAATTCCACCTGATCTGCGTCCGCTAGTGTTGTTGGATTCCGGGAATTTTGCGACCAGCGATTTGAATGATCTGTATCGACGTATTATCAACCGAAATAACCGCTTGCGCAAGTTGGTCGACCTGAACGCGCCCGAAGTGATCATTCGAAACGAAAAACGAATGTTGCAGCAGTCGGTCGATGCGTTGTTCGACAACAATCGTTGCAAGCGACCGGTGTTGGGCAGCAGCAATCGTCCGCTCAAATCATTGACGGACATGATCAAGGGTAAACAAGGGCGTTTCCGAGAAAATCTGCTTGGCAAACGAGTGGACTATTCCGCTCGAAGCGTGATTGTGGTGGGGCCGCGTCTGAAGCTGCATCAATGCGGTTTGCCTAAGAAAATTGCGCTGGAGCTCTATCAGCCGTTCATCATTCGTAAGCTCAAAGAGTTGGGCCATGCTGACACCATCAAGAGCGCCAAGAAGATGTTGGAGCGCAAGGATGAAGAAGTATGGGATATCTTGGAATCGGTAATTCAAAATCATCCGGTAATGTTGAATCGAGCTCCCACATTGCACCGTATGGGGATTCAGGCCTTTGAGCCGACATTGGTGGAAGGCAATGCCATTCATTTGCATCCGCTGGTCTGCAAAGGTTTCAACGCTGACTTTGACGGTGACCAGATGGCGGTGCATTTGCCATTGTCCATTGAAGCGCAGGTGGAAGCACACACGCTGATGCTGTCTACCAACAATATTTTCGCGCCGTCCAACGGTCGGCCGATCATGAGTCCTTCTCAAGACACGGTGATGGGATGTTATTTCATCACCATGGTCATGCCGGGCATGAAGGGTGAAGGAATGTGTTTCTCTTCGCCAGAAGAAGCCGATTTGGCTTATTCGTTGGGCGTGGTCGGTCTGCACAGCAAGATCAAAGTGAAGTTTCCGACCTCGCGGCGTGTTCGAACCGAAGAGGACGTGGTCAAAGACGAGCAGATCATCGAGACCACTTGCGGTCGAATTATGTTCAACATGATCCTGCCCACCGGCATGGATTTCTATAACATGTCATTGCGGTCGGGCGAATTGTCCATGGTGATTTCGGACTGCTATCAAGTCCTGGGGCGGCGTGCCACCATTCACTTGCTGGACGATATGAATGGGTTGGGTTTCCGCGAAAGTACACGTAGTGGTTTGTCATTCGCGACGGACGATTTGGTGACGCCGGACTCGAAGATCAAGATTATTGCGGAAGCTGAAAAGACCGTTCTGAAATACAAGAAGCTGTATGACCGCGGAATCATCACGAATGTGGAACGCTACAACCAGGTGCTGGATGCCTGGACCCATGCTCGCGAACGCATTACGGCGGAAATGATGGCCGCCATGGAGACTGATTACCGAGGCGGCACGGGGTATGTGAATCCGGTGTATCTAATGGCGCACTCGGGTGCTCGAGGTGGCGTCGAACAGATTCGGCAGCTGGCTGGGATGCGAGGTTTGATGGCCAAGCCTTCTGGCGAAATTATTGAAACGCCCATTAAGGCCAATTTCCGTGAAGGTTTGTCCGTACTGGAGTATTTCAGTTCTACCCACGGTGCTCGAAAAGGCTTGGCGGACACCGCGCTCAAAACGGCCGACTCGGGGTATTTGACTCGAAAGCTGGCCGACGTGGCGCAGAATGTCGTCGTCACTTGTCACGACTGTGGTACGGCTCAAGGTGTCACCAAGGGAGTCATTTACCGAGGTGAAAAGGTGGAGGTTCGCTTAGCCGACGCGGTTAAGGGCCGAGTTAGTCGCCAGAATATTGTGAACCCGGTCACCGATGAAGTCATTGTGGCCGAAGGCGAGATGATCACGCTGGACATCGCCCGACGTATTGAATCCATGGGCTTGGAACGTATTCAGGTGCGTAGTCCCATGACTTGCGAATCGGCACTCGGTTGCTGCCGTCTGTGCTACGGGATGGATATGGCCACTGGCAACTTGGTGGAAGAAGGCATGGCCGTGGGAATCATTGCCGCGCAAAGTATCGGTGAACCTGGTACGCAGTTGACCATGCGTACGTTCCACATCGGTGGTGTGGCGACCTCGCAAGTGGAGGAAAGCGAAACCAAGACCAAGAAGTCAGGTATCGTGAAGTTCACTCGGATTCGCTTCGTGACCAATAGTGAAGGTCAGTCGATTGTTTTGACGCGAAATGGCGAAATTTCGATCGTGGATCCTAAGGGGCGCGAACTGGAAAAGCACGAAGTCCCCAACGGTGCCGTCTTGATGGTGGAAGAAGATCAAGAAGTCGTTGCCGGAGCCGTACTGTGCCAATGGGATCCACATAGTATTCCGGTCTTGGCCGAAGTGGCAGGAAAGGTTCGGTATGAAGATATCGTCGAAGGCGATACCGTTCGTGTCGAAAAGGATCCTAGCGGGCACGAACGTCGAATTATCAATGATCACCGAGGTGACTTGCATCCGCAGATTGTGATCGAAGATGAAGAGGGAAAACCGCTAGACGTCTATTACCTTCCGGAACGAGCTCATATTGAAGTGATCGAGGGAGCCACGATTGCCGCTGGTGCGGTTGTGGCCAAAACGCCTCGAGAAGCATCGGGTATTAAGGACATTACGGGTGGTCTGCCTCGAGTTACCGAAATCTTCGAAGCTCGCAAACCCAAGGATCCGGCCGTCATTGCGGAAGTGGATGGTGCCGTCGAAATTCTGGGTGAAAAGCGGCGAGGTAAGCGGACCATTGTTGTTCGAAGTGAAAGCGGTATTGAGCGTGAACATTTGGTGCCGCACGGTAAACGATTCTTGGTACACTCGGGTGACTACGTAAAAGCCGGTCAGTCGTTGGTCGACGGGCCGTTGGTGCCGCATGATATTTTGCGAGTTTCTGGCGAAGAGGCCGTGCAGCAGTATCTGCTGCACGAAATTCAGGGTGTTTACCGTAGTCAGCGGGTTGAAATTAACGACAAGCATTGCGAAGTCATTATCGCTCGTATGTTGCGTAAAGTTCGAATTGAGAATCCTGGTGACACCAATTTGCTGCCGGGAAGTGTCATGGATCGGTTCGACTTCCGATTTGCGAATGACGAGCTAAGCAAATGCTTGAAGATCAGCGATCAAGGTGACAGTGAATTCGCCGCCGGCACCATTGTTCCCCGTGAAGCGGTTGAAACTACCAACGCCCAAATTGAGGCTTTGGGTGGAAATCCCGCCAAAGGCACTCGTCCCAAACCAGCCACGGCCAGTACTCAGTTGCTGGGAATTACCAAGGCGGCCGTCCAAAGTTCCAGCTTTATTTCGGCTGCTAGTTTCCAGGAAACTACCAAGGTTCTGACCGAGGCGGCCTTGGCCGGTAAGACAGACCGTTTGGTTGGCCTGAAAGAAAATGTGATTCTGGGACACTTGATTCCGGCTGGTACCGGTTTCCGGAACTTCCAGGAATCGGAGGTACGGATTCGCCCCGAAGCGTTGGCGGAATTGGCTGCGGAAAAGGACCGAGCGTTGGTGTCCAGTTTCCCACTGTTGGATTCCGATTCGGGGCAGCAGAGTCGCAGCAGTTCGTACGAACAGACTCCTCCTCCGCAGGCTCCCGATCCAGGTTTTACCATCGGAGGAGAAAACGTACTCCAGCAGTCACCTTCGACTGATTCGGAACGCGAAATGACGTCGCTGGATTTGGATGCCCTTTTGGGCGGCGGAAATCTTGACGAAGAAGGCGAAGAATAAGAGCAAACAGAGGTCGCCAGCGTAATGCCGAAGACAATCATCGGTGTCCGCCTTGACACGGAAGCGGAAACTGATAATCTCGGCAACTTGGCTTTTAGTGAAGATAGAGATCAAAAAGAAATGCCTACAATTAATCAGTTGGTTCGTCGGAACCGAAAGAAAAAGCGAAGTCAAAGCAAGTCACCTGTCCTAGACAAATGTCCTCAAAAGAGGGGTGTCTGTCTTCAGGTGCGAACCATGACGCCCAAGAAGCCCAATTCGGCCCTGCGTAAAATTACGCGAGTGAGGTTGTCGAACGGTAAGGAAGTAACCGTTTACATTCCGGGTGAAGGGCACAGCCTTCAAGAACACTCGATTGTCTTAGTTCGAGGTGGTCGAGTTCGCGACTTGCCGGGTGTGCGTTACCAGGTTGTCCGTGGTGCACTCGATACTCTGGGCGTTGACGGTCGAAAACGCTCTCGCAGCCGATACGGCGCGAAGAAGGGTTAGTGCTTGGGGTTCGTGTTTTAAGTAGATGTTGAAGGTTGTTGAAGTATGGGAAAGATTACGGCAAGCCGCAAGCAACTCAAGGGCGATCCTCGTCATGGTTCGCTGCTGGTAGGAAAGTTTGTTAATTGCTTGATGCATGACGGAAAGAAGTCGACGGCGTTAGGCGTGTTTTATGACGCGCTGGATGTGATTGCCGAGAAATTGCCGGGCGAAGAACCGATCGAGGTTTTCACTCAGGCGGTAGAGAACGTCAAGCCGCATATCGAAGTACGCAGCAAGCGAGTTGGTGGTGCGGCGTACCAGGTGCCGATGCAGGTGAATAAGAACCGACAGCAGTCTTTGGCGATTCGCTGGATTTTGATGGCCGTGCGAGAGAAGAAGGGCCGTCAGACGCATCTGAAACTGGCTGAAGAGCTGGTTGCCGCCTTCAAGAAAGAAGGTGCCGCGATGACTCGTCGAGAAAACGTGCATCGTATGGCGGATGCGAATAAGGCGTTCGCGCACTTCGCTTGGTAACAGTAAGATTCACAACCGCTAGGATGTTTTCTTTCTAGCGGTTTTTTTATGCGCGGTCCGATCGTTCTCGCAGGAACTGAAAATGTCCACAAAGATCGAAAATATTCGCAATATCGGCATTATTGCCCACATTGACGCCGGGAAGACGACGGTCACTGAACGCATGCTGTTCTGTAGTGGGTCGACTCATCGGGTTGGCGAAGTAGACAAGGGGACAACGGAAACCGACTTTGACGAAGAGGAGCAGGAGCGCGGCATCACGATTTATTCGGCGTGCGTGACGTTTAAATGGGCTGGTAAAACGGTGAATTTGCTGGACACCCCTGGGCACGTCGATTTTACAGCCGAAGTGGAGCGCTGCTTGCGAGTACTGGATGGCGGCGTGGTGGTTTTCAGCGCGCGAGAAGGCGTGGAGGCCCAAAGTGAAACGGTGTGGCGTCAGGCCAATAAATACAAAGTACCTCGCATCTGCTTTATCAATAAACTGGATCGCGAAGGCGCTTCGTTTTCGTCTGTCGTT
>JAGQOZ010001088.1 GCA_020426955.1 Planctomycetales bacterium | reverse complement strand
GACTCGACCATCGTCTACGAAGGCGTCAAAGTGCGGACCCCCGACGGGGAATTACCGTTTCGCTTAGTTGCCGAGCCCTACGTGAAAAGCTCGGAACGCATGTTCCTGGTTTCGCTCGAGGAAATGCAGCCTGTCGAAGCGGCCCTGGTGGTTCAGGCCGAAACGTTTGATTCGGTCGACCAATCGGCCCAGCGGATCGTATCCCTGGAACGCGAATTGGACTACACCAAGGAAACACTGCAAGCGACGGTGGAGGAATTGGAAACCAGCAATGAGGAACTGCAATCCACCAATGAAGAATTAGTCGCCTCGAACGAAGAACTGCAAAGCACCAACGAAGAACTGCATAGCGTTAATGAGGAACTGTATACCGTCAATGCAGAACATCAGAAGAAGATCGCGGAACTTACGCAAATGACCGACGACATGGATCATTTGCTAAAAAGTACGGAAATCGGCACGCTCTTCCTGGATTCCGACCTGCGAATCCGCAAGTTCACCCCAGCAATTACGAGCGTCTTCCACGTGCTGGACCAAGATATCGGGCGACCGGTCAGCCACATCGCCCATACGTTGCCCAATTGGGATC
>JAGQOZ010001087.1 GCA_020426955.1 Planctomycetales bacterium | reverse complement strand
ATTAGCACACGTGCAGGCGAGGCGATCGCAAGGTAAAGGCTGGGGACGGCAACGCGATCGGGACGGCAACGCGATCGAAAGGGCAAACCGATCGGGAGGGCAAACCGATCGGGAGAGCGAGGCTCCGGCCGAGCCGCTGACAGAAATCTCGCCCTCCCCAGACAACTACCTCCGACCACGCATGACAACCATCAATGCCAGCAGCATCAGCAACAAGCCGCCACTCGGTTCCGGTACCGCTGATACGACCAGCTTGGGTCCCATCTCATACCCACCATCTTGAAACGCCGTCACCATGTCTGAAGAATCAAATTCACCGTCGCCGTTCCAGTCGCCGGTGGCCCAAGTCGAATTCATCGCCTTGTCGTCTTCGTACTGGCCGGCTGCGAAGACGTCCACCAAATCAGTCGAATTGAACTCGCCGTCGAAGTTGGCGTCGCCGAAGTAGGTGCGTTTCACGTCGCTGACCCACACATGGTGATCAACATTGTCAACAGCTCCATCGCCGTTTATGTCATAAAAGCTGCTGTCGTTCTCATCTCGAATGGCCGCAGCGAGCAGATTGATATCGCGCGAGTCTAGTTGATCGTCG
>JAGQOZ010001086.1 GCA_020426955.1 Planctomycetales bacterium | reverse complement strand
CGACGACTGCTCACCGACGCCCTGAACGGCCCCCTGAACGCCGCAACGCAGTGGCTCGAGCGCAGCCTCGACGACTCCGCCAACCGGCGTCTGGTGCTGACGGATGCCTTCTTGACCGCCGATGCGTGCCTGTCGCTCGCCTCGCACGTGGCCGCCGGCCTCCGGGTCCGCGAAGCCACCGTGCGTGCGCGCATCGACCGTGAGCTCCCGTTCATGGCCACCGAGACCTTCCTGATGGAAGCAGTCTTGCGCGGCGGCGATCGCCAGGAGCTCCACGAGCGGATTCGCGGCTACAGCCTCGAGGCGCAGGAAGCGGTGGAGCGGGGAGAGGCGAACTCACTGATCGACCGTATCGCGCTCGATCCGGACTTCCGCCTTTCGCTCGACGAGGCCAGGGCGATGGTTGCACCGGACCGTTTCGTCGGCCGGTCGCCCGAGCAGGTCGACGACTTCTTGGCCGCCCACGTCAGCCCGGTGTTGGCTCGCCTCGAACCCGCCGAACTCGAGGCGCCGCGGGTGTGAAGCACTCCGGCGTGGGCCGAACCCTTGGGATCGCCTGGCTCCTGCTGGCAACCCTGGCAGTGATCGCGGG
>JAGQOZ010001085.1 GCA_020426955.1 Planctomycetales bacterium | reverse complement strand
AGGGACGGCCTATCCGACTCGATCGGCACAAGGATTACACGATCGAGATGGAGCAAGACGTACGTCAACACTCCGGAGCAAAGATGTGCACAACTGCGATCTCGATGGAGCATTCACCGAGTGCGAGTCCGTTCATCGCGGCGAACGAGCAATCGACGAATTGTGCTCATGCGTGACGCCCAATCAGAATCGCCGTTGGCCCGACACAACTCTACATACAGCACGAGCCATTGAGCTGAATTCGAACCGCGTGGACAAATCGCTGGGACAAATCGGAAGTCGAAGTCGCATGTGGGAAAGCAGTGACAGTACTGAACTGTCAGCAACTTCATTTCTCATTGGAAAGGAACGACTTCCATGCTTACTCAACTCCTCATTCTAGCTGTGCTCGCGATACCTCCCACGGCAGTACCCGCGGCCGTGGGCATCGCGGCACACACTGCGATCATGTCGCACAAAGACGCCATTGTCGAAAAGGTCGAACCGATTCGAGCTGACGCCGCGATCTGGTGGCGACAGGCGACGATGGATGCCAACGAATCGGGCACACCACCAACGCCGGCCTAGTTTCTACACGTTACGAATCACCTGAG
>JAGQOZ010001084.1 GCA_020426955.1 Planctomycetales bacterium | reverse complement strand
CCGGACTGACAATTTCACATTGTCCTCAAACGCCATGTAATCCCGGCGTGCCCGCTGATAGTTGATCTGGGCCGCCCGATACTGGTTTCGCTCCGCCACCTGATCCAGTGGAGCCGTAAACTGGACTCCGACCCGGTGGCTGCTACTTGTTCCGCTGAAATCAAATGGCCGACTGGTTCCCGGTTCCGTCCGGATATCCCCTGCAACCACCACATCCAGCACTGCTTTCAGCCGGTTGGCAATCACTTCCACGTTCCGCCGGGCATCCATCACCATGGCCCGCTGATTCATCAGGTCCAGCCGGTTTTCCAGGGCCAGCCCCACCGAATCCTCCAGATTCAATCGATACCGGTTGATATCGATTAACTCGGAGCGCAACCCGATCTGGATAACCTGTAAACCCTGGGCACGTAACAGAAGTTCCTCCCGAAAAGCCGTGATCGAGCGAATTGCATCAACTTTCTCTTCTTCAGTTGACATCAGTTCAACATCCTGTCGCAGCCGATCCAGCCGTCTCCTCAATGCAGTGATCTTAATATTGGCATCTTCCAGCTGAGCCCGGTCCCGGGTAATTGTCCGGGCGGTCCGCTCTC
>JAGQOZ010001083.1 GCA_020426955.1 Planctomycetales bacterium | reverse complement strand
TGCGATGACCAGCTCCCGTGACGTAACGAGGATCCATCCCTGCTGTCGAACGGCCAATTTTTTTCCGTCGCCTCGAGCTACCGGTGAAACGAATTCGCCAAGAAAGAGTGGTCAACCGATGTCTATTCGACCGGACGTTTCGCTTGCACATGCGTGACGGTAAAACCAGGTCGCAACGGCGCTTTACATTTTTTGGCATAGATATCCGAAATCAGATTTTCGTAGCCCTTCACCATCGCCTCCAACGACCAATGATGGGCCACTTCCAAGCGGCCTCCTTCACCCAACGTGCGGCTCAGCTGTGCATCTTCTAACAGCGTCAGCACGAATCCAGAAACGGCTTCGCTACTGCCAGGTTCAGCCAAGAATCCGGTCTTGCCGGGCTGTACTGTCAGTGAGACGCTGCCCACGTCGGTTGCCACCACGGGGACTTCCGTTGAAAGTGCTTCCAGAATGGAAACGGGGTTGGCTTCGTTGTGACTGGTCAAACAAAACACGTCCAGGGCGGACAGGATGTCAGGCGTATCACTGCGAGTTCCCATGAAGTGAACTTGAGCCGAAAGACCGAGTTCAGACGAACGGTGTTCCAGTTCGG
>JAGQOZ010001082.1 GCA_020426955.1 Planctomycetales bacterium | reverse complement strand
GTGTTGACGGTGCGGTTGTTGTGAACCGCGTGCGTCAGCAGAAGGGTAAGACCGAGGGCTACGATGCCAATACGGACACTTATACCGACATGGTCGCTGCTGGCATCATTGATCCCGCCAAGGTGGTTCGGACTGCGTTGCAAAACGCGGCGAGTGTTGCGTCATTGCTGCTCACTACCGAGTCGTTGATCACTGAGATCCCTCAAGAAGAGGAAGAGGGCGGTCACGATCACCACGACCACGGCATGGGTGGTATGGATCCGATGGGTGGCATGGGTGGTATGGGCGGCATGGGTGGTATGGGCGGCATGATGTAGGCCCACTCCGTTGCTCTCATTAAACCTCAGCGATTTCAAACCATTTTCAAGTCAATCAATTCAATAGGAAACCTAAATATGGCCAAGATTAAGATTCGTCCCCTTGATGATCGTGTTGTTGTCAAGCCACAAGAGGCTGAAGAAACCACTGCCGGTGGAATCGTGCTGCCTGACTCCGCTAAGGAAAAGCCTCAACGCGGTACTGTCGTTGCGGTTGGACCTGGTCGGCTGTTGGATAACGGCAACCGTGGCACGCTTTCCGTGGCAGTTGGCGATGT
>JAGQOZ010001081.1 GCA_020426955.1 Planctomycetales bacterium | reverse complement strand
GGTGTTTGGAATGCTATTCCTGCACCGTCGGAGTTTGAAATTGCAAAGTGAAATCACCCGCTTTGTCTGCTGCAATGGTTGCAACAGAGAAGGATCGCCGAAGCGATCACTTCACCGACACGGCCTTGTCCTGATTGTCAACGTTCGATCGCCAAGCGATCAATGACAATTCGACAAGGTTCTTCCGCATCGCCCGATATTCCCGCTACTCACTTTTCAGAGAATGCCATTGGATAGAACGCTGGGATTACTCCGACGGCGAAGACTTCTCCGAAACAAATGGAGCATGAATTCAATCGGGTTTACTCCAACGAGCCTCCATCGCGCTGAGCAAGCCACTCTCATGGCACTCAGCGCTAAGGGCCAGCACAGCGTTTTTCAACGCCGGGAAGTTGGCAGCTTCCGGTTCTTATCCGCGGTTGATAAGACCACGATTCCCGAACCTGCTGTCCCCGTCAGGAGACATCAGCTCTTCGCCCCTCATTCAGTCACTATCGTTGCCGAACTTCGGGCGAATGCGTTTCGCATGAGCATGACGACCGGCGAGTGGAGTACTCGCCTACGCCTGGAACCATACCAGTACCAGCGGAAATGTCA
>JAGQOZ010001080.1 GCA_020426955.1 Planctomycetales bacterium | reverse complement strand
ACAATCCTGAGTCTGAGACTTCAAAAGCCACAAATCATCACTCATCATTCATAAATCAGCCCAGCCGCTCCGCTCAGCCGGTTACGAGCAGGCGGAGATTCATGATAAACTGCGGAACTGGTGCACGACTGGCACTTCAGCGCTAACTGCGACAACTCGCGGTGGCCAGCGGCGGACTGGCATGTGTTTGACTTTTGCCCCTGACGGATGTGAATTGGAATCGGCGTATGAACCGTGATGCCCAAGTAACCTGGCATGACCACTCGGTCACCCGTACGGACCGTGAGTCATTAATGGGTCACAGTGGCTGCGTGCTCTGGTTCACGGGACTCAGCGGTTGCGGCAAGAGCACTGTCGCGAACTGTGTCGATCGACTGCTGTTTGAGCGCGGCGTGCACACGTACCTGCTAGACGGCGACAATGTCCGACATGGGCTGAATGCCAGCACGGCGATGCTAGCCGATGAATTCGGATCCGAGTTCGCCGAGCGGTTTGGCTTGGGCTTTCAACCGTCGGACCGCACCGAAAACATTCGTCGCATCGCATCGGTCGCACAACTTTTTGCATCGGCGGGATTGATTACGTTGACAGCATTCG
>JAGQOZ010001079.1 GCA_020426955.1 Planctomycetales bacterium | reverse complement strand
AGAACAGATGTTGCCACAGCAGCGGCTGACCGCCACCGACTGTCGGCTGTGCGTTATTCACAATCACGTTTGCGGGAATAAAGAACACGGAATGAATGTCCGTGTTCAGGATCGTGCCCAAACGGTCAAACACCAACATGAATCCCGCAGCAGTCAGGACAGGCAATGCAAATGCCTGCAGGATGGCGGTGATAAACATGGACCAGATCGTGAGGGGCATTCGAAACAGCGTCATCCCGGGCGCACGCATGTTGATAATCGTCGTCATGTAGTTCACGGAACCCATCATCGACGAAACACCGACCAGGGTAAGCCCCAGCAGCCAAAAAGTCTGAGGCGAGCCGGAACTTGGTGATGCCGTCGGCAGATCGCTCAGCAGTGGATAACTGGTCCATCCGTTTCCAGGTCCTGCTGTTCCACCCGCGGAGAAAAAACTGATCCCGAAACATGCGATCGCCGGCCACATAAACCAGTAACTCAGCATATTCAGCATTGGGAAGGCCATGTCGTCCGTGCCAATCTGCAGTGGAATCAAAAAGTTTCCAAAGGCACCCGCCAGGATCGGGATGATCACGAGAAAGATCATTACCGAGGCATG
>JAGQOZ010000107.1 GCA_020426955.1 Planctomycetales bacterium | reverse complement strand
ATGGGCCGCGGCCAGTAGATCGGCATCGCGCCGAGCGAACGCGAGCCACGCTTCGCAAAATTCGATTTCTTGTTTCCAACGATCCATCTGGCTCTGAACGTCCAGATACTGATTTCGCACATAGCGAAACGCACCTCGCGCCTCGGCCACTCGATCCCCAGCCAAACGACGTTGGTTCTGCAACGAAACGAACTTTCTTTCCAGTTGATCCAACACTTGGTCTTGTTCGGCCATTTGTTGGCTCAATGATTCCGCCTGCATCCTGAATTCATCTAACTGTTGTTGTCCCGAATCCACTTTTTGCTGGAACGCAACAACCGATTGCTTCAGCGTCTCGTCGTCGGGTGATGACTCCAAGGCCGCTTGAGTCTGTTCCAGCAAGGCAACCATCTGAGTTTGCTTGGCGGCGACGTCATTCTGCTTCTTCTGTAAGTCCGTCAGCGTTTGCACAAGTTCTGATTTCTTCTTCGTCGCGTCTGCGGTTTCTGCTTCGATCGCTTCTAGCTGCTGCTGTAAATCGGTTACCAATTTGCGTTTGGCGGAAAGAATTTGTCCCTGCTGACGAACCAAATCATTTTGCGATTGCAATGCAGTCTGAGACGTTTCGATTTTGTCTTGCAGCTCGTCGACGGAACGCTGAATATTCACCAGCGAATCTGCGGCCAATTCTACTTCTGGCATGTCGATGGTACGTTGATACGCTTGCGACAACGCAATTTGCGTTACGAAGTGGCGAAGATCAAAATCTGATTCAACCAGTGATTTCGCCAGCGAATCCAACAGCGCAGGATGCGAGGCGGGATTGTCCGCATGATGGAAATCCACCGGATGCACCAAGCCTTGCCCCATCATATGCGCCCAAAGACGGTTAGCCATGTTCTTGGCAAACGCTTGGTTTTGGTCTTGGGAAATCAGACGAGCCAACAGTTCGCGGCGGCTGAATCGAGGCACCGCGCGAACGGCCTTGTCCGGCGCCACCAAATACCGATCAGCGGCGGCGAAATAGGGTTCGCTGTCAAAGGCCGAACCATCAATCAGACGAGGCCACGCTTTGGCCTTTTCATCGTCGGGTGTAAAGACCGAAACAAATTCGACCGACCCTTCCGCTTTCTCGGCAATGTAGCCTTTTTTGTTGTCCGCATTGTCTTCAAACAAACTGCTACGTTCCAGGAACGAATAGATGCCATAGTATTCTGACTGAAAATAGTCCGCCACAATCGGATGATCATGGCACTGGGCGCACTGGATATCACGTCCCAGAAACATACGGCTGACGTCACGGGTCAAAGCGTGTGCTTCCACATTCCGATCCAAACAGAACTTGGCGGCCGCTCGCTGCTTGACGTCCGCCCCATCTGCAGACAAGACGTCACAGACCAATTGATTCAGCGGTATTCGGTTGGCCAAGGCATCTTGCAAATACGTGCGCCATTCCTTGGTTGTCACGTGCACGTCATTGCGGCGTTCCATCCACATGATGTCCAAGACGTTGGCAAAATGAGCATTGAATTCGGTCGATTCGACCAGGCGGATAATCAGTTGCTCGCGTTTCTTTGCAGCGTTGTCCTGCAGAAACGATTCCAATTCTTCGGCAGTAGGAATTCGTCCAATCAGGTCCAGATAAATTCGACGAACGAATTCCGTGTCGTTTACGCTGGGGGACTTGACGGCAAAAGGAAACGAATCGATAGCCACGTCAATCTGGTTGGCCAAACTTTCGTCAGCTCGAACCACCAACGGGCTGCCAACGCAATGACACATGCATATCAGTGCGGCAAGCAACAAAGTAATGCGTCTAGGAAAAACGCTATGCATAATCGACCTCCGTAGCGGATACGGAGTTGGGCAGGCGGGAAATAGCCCAACTTTGAGTTGCCTGGAAAGCTAACCCATTGCCGCAAGAAAGTCAAACTGCTGAAACAACGCATCGACAAGATTCGCGTTTTTTCTAGCGAAATGCTCAGTTTAGCACGTTGCGACGTCGTCTATTACTTGCCAAAAGTGCCGATTCCTTGTCAGCCAGGCAAACGGACGAGGTCGATTTGTCTCGGCGAACGACCACGCTGATAATCAGGCTAGCCGACGCCAGTTCTCCTAGTGTTTGCGGAACTTGATCTTCGTCTTTAGTATCCGTCGTCGGCCGATCCAACTCTGGCTTCAACTGGTTTTCCGAATGGATATCTTGCCCGTCGGGCATTAGCAGAAACGCATCCAAATCGATTTCACTGGCCATCACCGCTGGAATGTCAAACACGGCTTCGTCACGAAACGCTTGCTCTAAGATTTCTTGTTCGGAAAGTCGTTCGCGGTTGTTCGGGCTAGTTTCTTCGCTGGGCAGTTCCATCGGAACCAATCCGTCGGAGACCGTGCTGGACGACGAGTGCTGTGTTTCTGATGGAGTCAGTGAAGTCGCTTGATCCGCGTTGACTTCATCACTGATCAAATTGCCCAGCAGCACCAATTCGTCGGAACCTTCTTCCACATGCGAAGCTTCGTCGTCCGCTTCCAAATAGGACAAACTGAAAGCAACCGAATCGAAAAACGTGTCGTGGGACGCTTCGCTGACAATCCAGTCCAAGCGACTCGGATCCGGCATCGATACCAGGGTCAGGCCGCGAGTTCGAACGTCATTTTCGTCGGTGGTGGATTCGGCGCTGGTATGGGCCGAGGACGTCGCCAACCAACCGGACAACGAAATCACGGGACTGGTGGATCGTTCGGAGCGAACAGGCGACAAATCGTTTGGTATCGGAAGCACTAATGGTGGTCGGTCGTTGGGAACAGAACGCGAAACTGCCAACAGCGAACTCCGCGAATCGCTGGCAAACGCCGGCCCGGGCGATGCAGCCGCTGGCAAACTGGTTGACGGTGCCACATCGCCTGTATGGAGCGGTTCCGTTACGGTCAGCTGGTATTTTGGTGTCGAAACCGAAATCACCACGACGTTGGTCGCATGAATCGTAACTGGTTCCATTTGGCGAAAGAAATCTTTTTCCGTCTGATCTTGATCGTTCACCTCGGGTGCGGCCGCGATAAAACGGGCCAATGGTGGCGGCACCCCGGGACGATCGAAGGAATGCTTGGACTGAAAGTCCGCATGGAATGGGTCCGACAAACCACCACGAGACATAAACTCGCGTTGTTGACTGTCAGCCGAACCGCTGGACGAATGGCCAGATCGATCTTTGTGATCCATACCGCCGAAGTGCCCCATGTCGCCCGCAGGCCGATCTAGATGGACGCCGCCAAACCCGAATGACAACGCCAGACGACTTTCCAAGGATTCGACGTTCATCCGCGTTGATTCGAAACGTTTTTTTGTGCCAGTTCTCATAGTAATGCTTCCCCATTCGATCGTAGTCGCTGCTGAACTTCACGAACATACGGCCGCAATTCGATCGGCTGCTCCATTCGCTGCAAGTCCACACCGTGCTGGACGGCTTGTGTCAAAATATGACTAATCATGCGTTCCGCTTCCGCTGCCAGCGTGCGGTCCGCTTCGGCTGTTTGATTCAAGTACTGAGCCAATTGACAAGCGCTGTTGAATTCTTCTTCGGCCGTGAGTGCCAGTTGTTGGTGTTGCTGACGAACCGTTTTCACTAGCAGTTCCGTGCGCCGTGTCTGTTGGTACAGTTGACGTAGGTTTTGAAAAAGTGCCATCCGTTGTCCCGATGCTTGTCCCGGTATATCGCCTGCGGACGACGGCCGCTCGGCTGCGGATTCGCTCAATAGGTTTACCAAGATCTTTTCCGCATCAGCGAATCGACCTTGTTCCAAAATCGCTTTGGCCAGATTGTTTTGCGCTGCTCGTTTGAAAGTTGGTTCCGTCGGACGATCATTCAGCAGTGAAACGCAACGTTGAAAGCATCGTTCGGCGTCTGCCCAGCCGAGTTGTTGTGCGTTGATCATTCCCAAGTGATTCCAATAGACGGCCAATTCGAATTGCCATTGATCGGCACCGGGATGTCTCTGCACTAACTGCTGTTGCAGCCGGATGGCTTTCATGAGGAATCGCTTTTTGTCGGACAGAGACGTGGTGGGAATCGACTGCTTTGCCCACACTGCATACGCTTTAGCCAATTCCGTTTCACAAGCCGCTACCAATTGCGGTGTTTGGTCGTGGTTTTCTTGAACTAACGTCTCTAACTGTGTTGTGGCGGCAGTCAACATCGCGAAGGCTCGATCATCGCCTTTTCCGGCCAGCCATTCCGACCAATTCTTGCGAACAACGGCCAATGATAGTGCGGCGTTTCGATCGTCTCGATTCGCACTTTCCAAGACGGCGATGGATCGAGCGAAACTGGAGTCGGCCGAATTTGCATCGGTAGTTCGCTGCAACATCGCCAAATTATTCCAGCTGTTTCCCAGCTGCACCGCGATCGCATGTAGTGCATTGCTGGATTGAAGCAGATCTATGGCTTGACGAAATGTGGTTTCTGCTTCACGTGGGTTGCCCGCTTGTTCGGTCAGCAAACCGAGTTGATTCCAGCAGCCGGCCAACGCCAATGTGTAATCCAAATTGCCAGACGCAGGCGTTCGCAATTCTTGCAGCAACCGAGCGGCCTGGGCAAATTCTTCGCGTGCCTCTTCCTTGCGACCAAGCCGAACGTCAATATCGCCCAGTTTCATCAAATTGTTGGCATAGTCTTTGGTAATTTCAGGCGACGCCTGTTCTACCATCTTTTCGTAAAACGTTCTGGCGTTCAGCAACAACGCGCGTTGTGCGTCCAGTGTTCCCGGAATCGAATTTAAAAAGTCGGCCGCTTGCAATCCTAATTGATCTACCGCGTAGGCTGCCTGTTGCAGATTTTCACGAGCTGTCTGGGCTTGTTCATTGGCCAGCGATTCGTTTTGTTGGGCTCGAACAATGGCAGAATTCAACTCGGCATTCTTGCCGGCCACGTAGAACAGCGTCGCTTCGCTGGCAACAATCGATGCACAGACGACAAAGACGCTTGCCATCACCAATCGCCGCCTACGACTAGCCCAACGAATAGCGCGGCGTCCCCAACTGACAGGACGAGCGATCACGGGAGTGCCGTTTAGAAACCGCTGCAAATCTTCCGCAAATTCGGCCGCCGAAAGATACCGGTCTTGCTTTTCGGTAGCCATGGCTTTCAGCGTAATGCGTTCCAAGTCAATGGGAATCTGCGAATTCCATTGACGAACCGTTTTGAATTCGCCCTCTTGGATTTTGGGAAGTGCGTTGGCCAATTCGTCCGATGCGAACGCAGGCCGACCGCACAGCAGTTCATACAAAGTGGCTCCCAGCGAATAGATGTCCATCGCCGGATCGGCAAATATGGCTTGCCCCGACGCTTGTTCTGGGCTCATGTATTGCAGCGTGCCGACCACGTCACCCAATTCGGTGATACTGACATTCGTATGGCAGCGAGCTAACCCGAAATCGGCGACCCAGAGCTTTCCCGTCGAATCAACCAGCAAGTTCGAAGGTTTGATGTCTCGATGGATGACACCATTTTCGTGCGCGTGATGTAGTGCCAGCGCCGCTTGGCGGACCCATTCGGCAATTTGCTTGAAGTCCGCTACATGAAGCGAATTCGATTCTGATGCCAACGCTTGACGGTCCAAGACGGTTCGCAGCGAATCGCCTTCAATGAACTTCATGGCGTAATAATGAAAACCGGCTTCACTGCCGACCGAATAGACCGGGACAATGTTGGGATGAGACAACAGTGCGGCGGCGCGAGCTTCATTTTGAAATCGATGAACTTGCTTCTGGTCTAACAATGAAGTGAGCGGCAACAACTTTAACGCCACGGTGCGGTTCAGCGACAACTGAAGTGCTCGGTAAACCGTTCCCATGCCACCTCGACCTACAGCGCAGTCCAAACGGAAGTCGCCCAGGTTTTGCGGAGTGAACGCGTCCAGAGCAAAACGAGCGTCGTCGGTTGCGGGCTGGCCACTGGCCACCGCCTGCTGCGTTGCATGCAACCAAGCGACGTCTTGAAAATACTCCTGCAAAGGACCGGTTAGATTGGGGTGATCGGCTTGCAGTTGTTCCAACGAAAGCGGAGCGCCGTTTTCCAGTGACGCCAAGTATTGGTCCAACACGGTGGCCAGTTCTTGCTGCAATTCAGTATCAAGCGAATCGCTGAAATCGACCGTTTGATCTAACCATTTAGAGTGCGACATCACGAAGTGCCCCTTAGCTGCTCGCACTGATCGAGACTTCATTCGCTTCGAACAAGCCTCGTAGCTTCTTGACCGCTCGCATCCACAACATCTTGGTGGCCGGTTCGGTTCGCTCTAGTTGCAACGCCACTTCCTGAAACGACAGGCCTTGCAGGTTACGCAACACCAACACTTGTCGATAGTGATCCGGCAATTGTTGCATCAAGTTCGCCAACACGACCGCTCGTTCATGCCGTTCCAGATGCACGCTGGGCGTTTCTTCGCGACCGGCCAGGACATTCGCCAAAACGGTGGATCGTTCTACCGATTCCTTAACTTGATCGATCGAAACCTGTCGACGCACGTCTCGTTTGCGAGTCAACACATGGCGTTCAATCATGCGCGCCAGATTGTTGACCAAGATCTGTCGAAGCCAAGCCGCGAATTCCGCTTGGGAACGACCTCGGAATTGCTGAAAATCTCGATGCGCTTCCAGCATCGTCTCTTGCACCACATCCGACGGACTCACTCGAGCTCGCAACTTCTGATCCAATTGACTATCGGCCAGCATGTTCAAATAGTTGCGATACAGTTCCAGCAATCGACCCAGCTGGTCGGCACCGCCTGACAAGACGTTGGCTAGCAAATGACTAGTGTGACTATCGGTCATATTGGCCTCTCCGGTTGGCGAACGAAGCAAGACGAGAAAAAAATAGAAGAGGTTTCGTCACCAACATTCAGTATACGCAGAAACGTAGAATCGGTTTCCAAATTAAACCGCTATTTGCTGTCAAAGTTCCGGTCTGTCGAGTTGCGAACGTCAACAAAAAACGGCCCGACGAAACAAATGTCCGCCGAACCGCCGTACGTCCTCGTTCACGCCTGCACATCACATCGAACGAAAGGGCCGGTGTGTCCTTTGCAATGCGAAAGCTACCGAGTACGAACATCCAGTCAATTTTGTAGACTAGCCGCGCCCTCGGCCTCGACCACGTCCTTGACCATGCCCGCGCCCATGATCATTTCCATGCGATTCACCGTCTTCATCGGTATCATCGTTACCATTGTCCTGATCAAAAATGCCTCGTAGCTGTGACAATGCAACTCGAGCTGCTCGGATGTCGCCAGCTGCTAATGCATCACTGGCTTGAGTCAGAATGGCTGCCACATCAATGTCTTCTGGAGCCACTATCGAACCGTCGTCCAAAGCACTTTGGATGGCGTCAATGTGACTTTGAATGATCTCCGTAACTACAGATTGTCCGGGACGAACATGGTCTGCGTCACCCGAATCGCCGTCGTCTTCATCGTCGTGATGGTGACCGTTAGCTCCTCGCAGAGGCGACAGTAGTTGGCCTAGTCCGGTGAAATCGCCCGATTCGATCGCCGTATTCAAACCTGCGACAATGGTTGCCACTTCTTCTTGCGTCAAACCGTTGGGGAATTCGCCCGAATCAATGGCCGCGTTTAAATTATCGACCAGTGTCTGAAGGCGTTCCACCTGCTTCGCTTCGCGCAGACTGGACAAGAATTCTTCCGCTGCCGCCACCGGATCGTCCGTTGCCAACGCCGCGTTCAAGCCTTCGACAATCGCGGTCGCTTGATCAACGGTCAGATTGCCAGGTAGCTGAGGATCTTCTGACGCCAATTGTTCGCTGAGGCGATCCACGATGGACTGAATGCGTTCAACGGACAATGCACCTTGATGATGGCGGTGGCGGTGCTTGATGTTGATATCCGCATCACTGTCATCGTCATCCATCGTGCCGTCTTCATCCACAACTACGTCATCACCAGCGACGTCGTCTTCGCCTTCCACGTCATCGGAACCATCGCCAGCAGCCAGAATGCTGGTTTCGTAATGACTCTGCTGGAAGGCGTAAACCAAGTCGGACGTGGAAAACACTCCGTCTCCATTCCAATCACCTTGGCCCCAATTGGCGACTTCGCCCGTTTCAAATTTTCCGAACTGGAAAACCTGGACAAAATCGGTTGATTCGAATTGCCCATTTAAGTCCGCGTCACCAGGCATCGACCCCGCTATGGCCGAATCACCCGCTAGCATCGCCCGACTCTCTAAACCCTCGACCAAACTTAGCCGCTTTTTCCCGCGTCGAATTCCCATCTACCGTCTCCGTGTTTGTCATTCTGTACATTTGCGTGATTGGTTCGAAACCTTCATTGGTCCTAGGCTGGAAACCCCGACGAAGGTAACGAGTTTCTCCGAAAAAATATTCGTACCACGAGATAACGGAGAATTCGAGCGAGTGGTTATTGAATTTGAATGCCGCCCAATTCAGCGTCCAAATCGCATGGTGACCAAACCGCCTAAAATCAATGCTCCGCCTAGAAGTTGCGCGGGTGTGGCGGCTTCGCCCCGAATTGCCCAAGCTGCCAAGATGGCAATCAGTGGTATCAAATTCTGAACACCCGAAGCGTGTGATGCTCCGGCGTGTCGAACTCCATAGTGCCACATCGGTTGCGAAAGCCCGGACGAAAGCGACCCGGAGTACAAGATGATCAACCAGATGGGCCACGAAGGAACCGATTGATGCGACACATCGCCCCACCAAACCGCCACTAAAATATGAATCGGAATTGAAATCACGGCGGAAGCGGACGCCAGCTGCAGCGGTGTGATTTGTTTCAGTAGCGGTCGACTGTAGACCGTTCCTGCAGACCAAACCACAGCTGCGGCCAGCACTGTGACGTTGCCCAACAAGTGGATTCGATCGGCGGTGATGTCGTCTTTCTGCAGCGCCACAATCACGGTTCCGGTGACACCCACCAGCAAGCCCAGCCATGAAATGATCCGCAGTCGTTCACCTAGAAAGAACTTGGCCAACAAGGCGGTCCACATCGGCACGGTGGCAATGATCAACGCCGTATTTCCGGAAGTTGTCCTGGAAATTCCCAACAAGAACAGGACTTGATAAAGGGCTCCCACCAGCAAACCGTACAACAGAATGGCGTGCCAACGGACGTTCATCTTGCGATGGTTTGGATTCCGCTTGCGTTCGAATCCAGCGAATGCCAGCAAGACCAAAGCCGATAGCGTCAAGCGGACCGCATTGAAGACGTAGATATTGACTTCGTCCAAGCCAATCTTCATCAACGGAATGTTCAGGCCCCAGAATGTTGCCACACCCAATAGCGCAACGTCGGGCAGCAGTGAGGAGTGCTTTGAATCATTCGAAATCGATTCCGTCTTGGTTGCAGTCAATGCACCGGTTTCTAGTAATAGAAGTCTTGGAAAAAGTCATCCACGGCCAAGACACGAAGATTCCGCTTCAGGTTCGGTCCTACCGAGCGTCGACTATCTTCCGCTGCATCCCAATGGCGGTCAATTGGGGATTGGCTGTTTGTGCGAAAGACACTGTCCATACGATTCACCGTCCACGGCACCGCTGCGGCCACATACGTTCCTTGCTGAAACGCAAAGACCAAATCCTGTGTCGAAAACTCACTGTCTCCGTTCCAATCACCTTCTTCAAACGTTGAATTTCCCGCGACGCCGTCTTCGTATTCGCCGGCCTGAAACACAGCCACCAAATCTGCGGAATTGAAGATTCCGTCTCCCGTGGAATCGCCTGCCACGCGAACCGCGCGAGCCTGACTTCCGGGCGTTCCACCCACAATACTGGCCTGCCACGCTTGCCGGCCAAACCATTGTTCGCCACTTCCCACCGGATCGATCAGTTCCAGAGAACTTCCTGCGCCATCCGTTTCCGGATACCAATTGTCGTCATACTGAAATTGCAGCAAAATCCCGTCGCTGTTTTCCACGGTCAGGTATTCGCCGCCGTTGCTGAGCTTGCCGTTCCATTGTCCGGCCACCGGTAATTCTGTCCCATACCGCAGAGCAAACGCGTCTTGGTTTTCCACCAGAATCAATCGTTCGCCTGGCGATAGCCGCTGCCAATCACTGCCCGCAAAATCAAACGCCACGCCCTGTTCGCTGCCTTCGATCAATACTTCCACTAGCTTCACGTCGTCTAGTCGAATCACTTGATCGGAAACATTCATCAGCTCCAGAAATTCAAATTCGTCGGCGTCGGCAAAACCGGCCGCGATTTCTGCTTCCGAAGGTGATCCGGGATGGTAGTGGATTTCTGAAATACGCAGCGAACGATCATCCGCCGCCACGCTGGGCGCCAAAAACGTGGCGTCATTCAAAGCCGACCATTCACCAGCCAGCCATGTGCGAGCCTTCACGGTGACGTCGCCTGCCAGCGCGAATTGACCATCAAACAGCTTGGCCGACGCAGAAATATTGCCGCCGGGCAGTCGAGGGTCACTGCCGTCGGTAGTGTAGTAGATGACGCCGTCCGGCGCGGTCATGGCCAGCTGAAAACCAGCGGCGTATTCTCCGCCGTGCTGACTAAACGTGGGTGCCACTGTATCTGGATAGAGGCCTCGGCGGCGCAGTTGCTGCAAGACGATGTCCGTGCGTCTTGGAAACCAGGTTCGCTGCAAGCGATCTAACTCCGCCTTCCATTCTCGATCAGGTGTATACGGCCGCGAGCGTCGTTTGGCGTCGCCCCAACGAGCGGATTCGGCGGCCAGTGGAACTTCGATTTCGGCGGCGAATTTCAGCCATCTCGCTTCGGCGGCTGCCGGTGTGAGCGTTCCATCATTGAAGAAATGTTCATGAATGCGATCTGCGAACATCAGACGATATTCTTCGTTGCGGCTCAGTCGTTGATGCAATTCGGATGGTTGATTGGAATTGTTGAAAGTGGTTCGATCGGTGTTGACCGAAACAAACGTTCGCTCTGCATCCCAAGTAAAAAACTGGAACTGCGCCCCGTCTTCTCGCTTCCGACCTCCAAACCAATTGTTCTGATCCCAATCGGTGTTGGCCGCATAAAAGCCAATCAACAGATAATCCGCCAACGCCGGAAGATCGATAAATTGCTGGATGGCTTGGTACGATTCCGCCGATTCCGTGTCGGTTCGCGCAATCCGCATCATTTGGTCCCAGGCGTCTCGATTGCCATCCACGGTTTCGTTCTTGTGAGCCAGAACGTCATAATCTGCTGGTTCGCCACCAAAGTGTTCGGCAAAAAAAGACGCGTTCACTCGTTCAAAAATATGATACAACCCCCAATACAATCCGTTGATATACAAATGGACATATCGCTGCGAAACAGTAAACCGCCCCATCTCTCGCTGCGTTTCTCGACTCCATTGATCTCGAATATACTGAGCTTGGCCTTGCTGAGTGGCATTGGGATGGAACCACGAATCTCCATTTCCGCCTCGTAAGATAAACGTATCAAACTGATCGACATCGGATTCCGGAAACAGCGGAAATTCCAGTTTAGAAGCGCCATAACGTTCTTTAAACAACAGACGCATGTTGTGTTTGGGGCGATCGGGATTCCGACTGGCGTTGCCTTGCATGCGCAGGCCCGCGTTAATCTGGATTTGCTGGACGCCCTCTTCGGTGATCCATTCCATCGACACCGGTCGCTCCCACGCGACGCCTCGGCTCTGCGGATTCGACTGAATCCCCGTTTCTCGATCAAACAAATGTGCTGCGTCCGTGACTAACGAAATGGACGGGTGCGATTGCAGGCCCGGTCGCACATTGGGATTGTAGAATTCCGACGTGGTATCGGTTGCCACGCGAGCGTCCATTTCATAGTCCGCTCGTCCGGCGCGGCCCCACGTATCTGGAAAACCTTCAGGTAACGCCGGTTGAGACAGCACTTGATCCAAGAACAAGTAACTGTAAGTGGTGACAGCCGACGGCAATAATCCGTCCTGGAAGACTCGTGCCCGCAAGGTGACGGTTCGATCAATCGAAATCGGTTCGCCTGTATAAACCAAGCCGGTTTCGGGCGAGGGAGTCGAACTGTCCAGCGAATAATAGATGGTCCCGCCGGTAGAATCGGTGGTCAGAGTGACCGCAAACGGCGAGTCGAAGTAGCCGGCCGGAACGTCGGCTTCTGCCGGAAGTTCGATGCCGGCACGAGTTTCCGAAACGTTCGCCGCGCCGGGCGTCGGCGAAATCAGATACTGAAATTCGCCATCCATCAAACCGTAGGAAACATCGGCCACTTGCGGCGGAATCATGGGCGCAAATTCTTGAATCAATTCGCCCGAGTTTGACAGCAGCGCCAAGTAGTCCCCGGTTTCTCCGCTGAGCTTGAAATTGGTGTGGTACAAACCAATTTCGTCCAAGTTGGTATCCGTGATATCCAAGCCCGATGCAAAAATGATTAGGTAACCATTGGCTGGAATCGACACTCCGTTGGGCACGGTCCAAACGACTTGATGATTCGAGTCGTCGGTTAGCTGATAGCCGGAAAGATCTAAGTCGGCGCTGGTCAGATTCTGCAACTCAATCCAATCCGGAGCTTCTTGTTCGCCCGAGACAAAACGGTCATCGGGATGGAGCCGAGTTCGCGTGATCAGGGATTCTGCACTGGCCAACATCACTTCACTAATCTGCACCGGCGATCGTCCTACGTACAAGGAAACGATGCCAGTTGCCTGGGCGCCAGCGCCGTCTTGCACTACATATTGAAATTGATCGGTCCCAACAAATCCGTTGTTCGGCTGGTAGACAAACGAACCGTCGACATTCCAGGTCAATTGGCCGTGTTCCGGAAACCCTGGTATGCTGCGAACTGTCAACGTTGGGCTGTCCACGTCCACGTCGTTGGCCAAGATGCCGCGCAGCGAATCTACCGTCAATGTTTCCCCGGCAGCCGTAAAGTACGTTTCGGGCAGGGCCAGCGGAGCATCATTCACGGCGGTTACCAGCAGCGTGACTTCGGCCACCGCAGATTCGTCCACGCCGTCGGAAACGGAATAAGTAAAAGACGTCTGTCCGACAAAATCGGTCGGCGGAATAAACTGCCAGTCGTTTTCTTCGATAATCAGCGAACCGACATCTGGTTCGGACAAAATAGTCACCGTCAACGTCTGACCATCGGCATCCATGTCGTTGGCCAAAATCGATTCGACAAACGATGCCTGATAAACCGAATCTTCGGTCAGCGACACAACATCGTCACTCGTCTGTGGTACGGTGTTGATGATAATTTCGACGGGTATTGGCGACGATAATTCCACTCCATCATCAATCCGATAGGTAAACGCATAAGTCCCCGCTTGTCCTTGCGGATCAATCGTAAAACTTCCGTCCGGCCGTAACGTAAACGGCACGTTGGTGATCCCGTCTGCCAAGACGGCCGTCATGGGCAAGTTATCGATATGATGATCGTTGGACAAAACGCCCACGAGTGCCGGGATGTTGAGTTGTCGATCGGGCGTCGACTTGTATTGATCTGCAACTCCCGTGGCTGGATCATACGTTGGCAGCACCTGAATGGTGACTGTGGTTGGTTCGGATGGCCCAAAGTCGACTGCGGCATAGGTGAACGAATCGGTTCCGTGAAAATCAGGAAACGGCGAATACAGAATCGAACCATTCGGCCCTAAGGCTACTTCACCGTGCCCCGGTTGCGATATTACTTCGGCCGTCAACTCATCTCCGTCCGCGTCAATGTCATTCGCCAAGACGCCATCGTCGGGCAGGACGAATAAAATGCCGTCTTCGTCTACTTGATATTGATCAGGCAAGGCCTGAGGCGTTTGATTGTTGTAGTACGTGTCCAATTCG
>JAGQOZ010001078.1 GCA_020426955.1 Planctomycetales bacterium | reverse complement strand
AGCCGTGGGAAATCCCAATGCCGACGCCCAGTTTGATCTGAATGAAGATGGCAATGTAAATGCCGAAGATCGACGCGTTTGGGTTGAAGATTTGAAGAAGACCTATTTCGGCGATTCCAATCTGGACGGCGAATTCGGCACTGGTGATTTTGTGGCTGTGTTTGCGCTGGGCGAATACGAAGACGGGATTGTCGGCAACAGCGTTTGGGAAACGGGTGACTGGAACGGAGACGGCGAATTTTCGACGTCCGATTTTGTCACTGCCTTTGAAGCCGGCGGCTTCGAACAGGGGCCTCGCGGCGGTGTCGCTGCCGTTCCAGAGCCAACCGGCGCAACGCTGGTGTTCGCCGCATTGGGAATGGTCGCCGTCGTGGGACGCGGCGTTCGTCTGAGTTCAGGCCGTCGAGGCCGGTGACTGCCGGAAAATGTTCCGGTGCCTGGGACTGGGAGATCGAGGCTCCTGCCGAGTTTTTCAATGGATCGGCGGTCGCGCGGCGCGAACTGTCCTGCGCCCGGTAAAGCCACCGGGGAGACAGGTGTTCGTATCTCGATCGAATTTAGAAACCACGAAGGACACGAAGAGCACGAAGGAAAGACAC
>JAGQOZ010001077.1 GCA_020426955.1 Planctomycetales bacterium | reverse complement strand
GGGCTTGTCCTTGTTCCTCTTGATGAAATCGACGGCGGCATCGGTATAGCGTCCGGTCAGCGAGATCGATGCCGCATCGTCGGAGGGTAGGTCGCGGGCGAGCTCCGAATACCCGGGGATCGGGTTCGTCCCGTCGGGATCGGAGCGCAGCAGCTTCGCGTCGGCATAGTCGTGGGAAACATTGGTGCCGATCCATGCGTCGAAGCCATGCGCGAGCGGCAGCGCGTCGGGTGTCATGGCGTTCTTTTGGTTCGGGCTTCCGAGGTGCCATTTGCCGAACATGCCGGTGGCGTAGCCGCGCGTCTTGAGCCCCTCGGCGATGGTTGTTTCCGCCGTGCGCAGATGTTGTTTCGCACCCGGCCCGATGACCCACGATTCCAGTCCCGAATGCCCCGGATAACGTCCCGTGAGCAGCGCGTACCGCGACGCGCTGCACGCCGGCGTGGTCACGTAGAACTGCGTGAAATTCGCGCCCGCGTTCGCGATTTTCGAAATCGCCGGTGTCTCGATCGTCGGGTTTCCATTGTGCGAATAGTCACCGTAGCCGCTGTCATCGAGAAAGATGAGCACCACGTTCGGGCGGTCGAGCGGCTCACGTG
>JAGQOZ010001076.1 GCA_020426955.1 Planctomycetales bacterium | reverse complement strand
ACAGTGGACGTCCACATTCGTGGAATCCGTCGCAAATTTCGGGAGCAACGTGATTTGATCGAGACGGTCCGAGGTATCGGTTATCGCTTCGGCCGTGAACCGCAAATCGTACGAGCAATATAATAACGCGAGCGAGCAGACGCTCGCAGCGAGAAACGCGATCGTCGATCTGAGTAGATAGCGAGGCCGCCAGGCGAAGTCGCGAAAAGCAATGGTCTTATTCGACAGCTTGACAGGCCCCATCACGACGAGTGGTCCGTCTTCGAGGGAGGTAGTACGCCTGAGAGGATTCGAACCTCCGACCTACGGTTTAGGAAACCGTTGCTCTATCCCCTGAGCTACAGGCGCTGAATGGCTTAAAATATGGTGTCAAACTCGCCTTTGGCTGCTGCGCTCGTCGTCGGCTCGACACCCGTTATGCTTAATGGCATCATAAATGACACCCAGGCGTGACCGGGTGTCGCGACACCACCTGTACCCATCCGGCAGAGGTGATGCCATGGCAAATTCTACCAAGTCCAAGCTGGCAAACAAACCGGCAAAACCCTCCAGGGACTTTCCCCTCTTTCCGCACCGCAACGGCCAGTGGGCAAAGAAGGT
>JAGQOZ010001075.1 GCA_020426955.1 Planctomycetales bacterium | reverse complement strand
CGCCATGTTCAGGAACTTCCCCGTTGGCCGTCCACACAATCGCATTCAACACGAGCTTGCGGAAATTCTCGTCTCCCCAGTTCCAGTGGAAATGTCCGCCCGTAAACCCAAACCCACGTCCGCCATTGTCTCGTTCGGCAGCCCACGCGACATGTTGAGGCTCACCCGCAGCCACGGCTCGGCGCACGTCGGGATTGCCACTGTGAGGCCCATCTGGGCGCGACATCGTCGATTCCGGAGCGATCGCGGAAAGAATCGGAGTCACCCCGCGCATCTCATCGCGAAACCGCATGTGGAAATACCATTCGTCATTGATTTCAAACGGCTCTACGCCACTTGAAATCGGATGATCCGGAAACGACTCAAATTTGGCAGTCCAGTGCGGGTTCACCGACCAAAACATCTCAAAGTAACCACCCATCCAATCCAGAAACTCGGCTCCCCCCTTTTCCTTCGGTACCTCGACGGCATAGTGCAAACAGACGACGCCAACTCCCTTTTGCATCAGCTTGTCGAATTCCTCGAGGTGCGGCAGCACCATATGTCCTCCACCACCATCACAATACATCACGACCGAATCGGCACCTGCAAAGAACTCATC
>JAGQOZ010001074.1 GCA_020426955.1 Planctomycetales bacterium | reverse complement strand
CCTGGGCCGGCATGGGCGGCAGCCGCAACGCCGCGGCCCAGAAGCCGCCTCGGCTGCGGGCGTGACCGCCCACCTTGACGTTGTCGAGGACCGACAGGCCCGGCACCAGCGCCAGGTTCTGGAACGTGCGACCGACGCCGAGTTCGGCGATGCGGTGCGCCGGCAGTCCGAGCAGGTCGTGACCGTCGAAGCGGACCGAGCCCGACGTCGGCTCGTCGATGCGGCTGACGACGTTGAACAACGTGGTCTTGCCCGCACCGTTGGGACCGATCAGCGCGCAGATCTGACCGGCGTCGATGGTGAACGACAACGAGTCGAGCGCGACCACTCCGCCGAACCGGACCCCCACGTCGACCACTTCGAGCACTGCCACGGCGTACGTCCTCGTGTCCGGTTCCGTCCCCGCAGGGCCCGGACCGTCCACCTGGCCCGAGTGGCGCGGAACCCTAGCGTCCGCCGAGCCGCACGGGTTCGATATCTCGGCCGACACCGGACGACCAGTCGGGCAGCGCCTCCACCGCAGCGCCACCACCGCTGGGCCGCCACCGGCCACCCCGTGACCCCGGCCCACCGCTCAGCGGCGCGCCTCCATGAACATGTC
>JAGQOZ010001073.1 GCA_020426955.1 Planctomycetales bacterium | reverse complement strand
CTCGGTCGGGCGGCGCGGGCGATCCGCTCGACGAGCCCGCTCGCGCCGTGCCCGATGAACCGACGCCGGAGGACCTGGCGGCGTGGATGGCTGCGGCGATGGGGGAGGCCCGATCGGCGCTGGAGCACGGCGACGTGCCGGTGGGAGCGGTCGTCGTGCTCGATGGGCGCATCGTCGCCGCCCGCCACAACGAGCGGGAACTGACCGGCGACCCAACCGGCCACGCCGAGGTGCTGGCGCTCCGCGACGCTGCGGCAACCCGCGACGGTTGGCGCCTGAGCGATGCCACCCTGGTGGTCACGCTCGAACCGTGTCCGATGTGCGCCGGTGCGGCGCTGGCATCCCGCGTGGGTCGTGTCGTGTTTGCGGCGCCCGACCTGACCGGCGGGGCCCTGGGCTCCTCCTACCACCTCGGGTCGGATCCTCGTCTGGGCTACGAGTTCGACGTGCGATCCGGCCCCGCAGCGGAGGAGTCGGCGGAGTTGATCCGTGCGTTCTTCGAGGACCGGCGCCGCTGACGCGACTCCTGTCTTGGAGTTTGGTGAGAACCGCCGGGTTCTCACGTGGTTCCAACGTTGGGGGTCCAGTGTGGTCGATGTTCCGAA
>JAGQOZ010001072.1 GCA_020426955.1 Planctomycetales bacterium | reverse complement strand
CGCAGATAGCGATCGTCGAATCTCACGTGCTTCTGCCAGTCGAGACCTGCATGGTCGAATGCAGTCTGCACGAACTCGCGCACGCTATAGCCAAGCCCGGTGGCCAGCACGAAATCCTCGGGCTCGTCCGCCTGCAGCATCCGCCACATTCCTTCGACGTACTCGGGGGCATAGCCCCAGTCGCGCACCGCGTCGAGATTGCCGAGGAATAGCTCAGACTGGACACCGGCCTTGATTCGGGCGACCGCGCGCGTAATCTTTCGCGTCACGAAAGTCTCTCCGCGCCGCGGCGATTCGTGATTGAACAGAATGCCGTTGACCGCGAACAAATCGTAGGCCTCGCGATAGTTGCGGGTCGCCCAGTACGAATAGACCTTTGCGGCACCGTATGGGGAGCGCGGATAGAACGGTGTCTCCTCGTTCTGGGGCGGCGGAGACGCGCCGAACATCTCGGACGAGGACGCCTGATAGAAGCGACAGTCGACCCGGGAGAGACGAACGGCTTCGAGTAACCGGATGGATCCCATGCCGGTGGTGTCGCCGGTGTACACGGGCTCGTCGAAACTGACGCGGACATGCGACTGCGCGGCAAGGTTGTACACCTC
>JAGQOZ010001071.1 GCA_020426955.1 Planctomycetales bacterium | reverse complement strand
GTGCTTTGGCGAACCGATGGAGCCATCGGAAGACTTGTGTGTAGCAATCATTGCCGTAGAACCAGATGGCAATGGTGAACCAAGCCATCACATAAGCTGGGCATTTTCTGCTCCGACGTCGATCAAGCTTGCGGCGCTGAACAATCCGCTGGAGAAACTTTTTTCCGACGACTATTTTCAAGCAAGCAATTCTTTCTCGAGCAATCCTCTCATCTTGCTTTGAATCGGATTTCGTGTCACTCTTTGTCATGGCAGCTTCCTTGCTTGGTGATGTATTTCAACACCACACGATCCTCGCAGGAAAGCTGCTTTTTTTGAATATTAACTTAGCGGTATTGGCCTAAAGGCGGGACTACGAACGAAGGTCTGTCGCGACGCAAGAATCGCTCAACTGGCGAGCACAAGCGTCACGCCAAGAGTTTCTGAACTACTTGGCCGTGGACATCCGTCAATCGGAAGTCACGACCTTGGAAGCGATAAGTGAGCTGGGTGTGATCAAAGCCCAGCAGATGCAGCAGCGTCGCATGCAAGTCGTGAACGTGAACGACGTCTTCCACGGCGTTGAATCCCAGTTCGTCTGTGGCGCCCAGCGTCAGTCCCGGTTTG
>JAGQOZ010001070.1 GCA_020426955.1 Planctomycetales bacterium | reverse complement strand
GACGCGTCGAAGTCGCGACCGACACACAAAAAATACGTGACTAAACCGTAGAACGATGTTATGCTCGCGCGCCGCAAAACGCCGTTTTGCGCGAAGTCGGATTCGTGAACAACGTAACACCCCTTCCTACCTGACGAGCAAGCCCGGTAAATTGTGGAACTTACCATCCACGGCTAAGGGTGCGAGCCTCACCAACTCGATTTTTGCTCGGTTGCTAGAGCCGGATGCGTTGAAAGGCGCTTGTCCGTGCTCAAGATGGGCTTGTTGGAGTAATCCGTTTGGCAAGATCGTACGTGCATCTCTTTTTCATCGCCGTACGTCGCGTGTGAACTTCCTTTGTCTCGAAGCCTTACGCGTCAAACGAGTAATCCCAACATTCGACTTCATACGAGACCGCCACCTGAGGTGCAAGAACAGGGGCGATGCGGAAATGCTGCGCTGTCAACGCTGTGTTTGCTTGCAGGTGCGCGTTGATACCGTGGTCGGGATCAACAAACGGGTGAGGCACGGTGCATAGCCACGCCAAATCCCGCAAGTGGGGTTCGCTCGTCCGTCAATTTGCACGGGCGTTCAACGCTTGCCCAGCGTGAGGAGCTACGTCTCGGGAAAC
>JAGQOZ010001069.1 GCA_020426955.1 Planctomycetales bacterium | reverse complement strand
CAAGAACATCAGCGCGCAAACGGTAGTGACAAGCAGCAAACTGCGAATGGAAAACCGAGGTATCAGCATAGAATTTGATTCGTCCTGCGAAGGGCAACGGTAGCGAGCTCGACATTGTAGCAGATCCGACCGCTGGGCTACGAATGCTTTTTGGTACACCTTCCAATTCGGCAGTGAATGAAAAGCGAGCCCGCTGGGCGCTAACAAGCTACAGAAAGCGGAAGCACAAATCAGACTCAGCGTTTCATGATGTGTCGCCCGCTGGGCTTTCGAGTCAGTACCGAGGGCCGGTGGCTGACGCACACCGGCAAAGATGTGTCGCCCGCTGGGCTAAATACCATGGCATTCCAAGTCCGCTAGTGATTTCTTGTTGAATCGCCTCGAGAATCACAATCCAACCTTGGATAGCTGGTCATGACCACGAATATTCCAATAGAAAAATTGATCACGACCAGTTCGACGAGTTCGTCAAAACTCAACCGGTAGCCGACTGGATAAGTGTAGACAATCCACCCGTGCAAAATGCATAACGCTGAATACGCTGAGCCAACGAATGTCAAAGTCAGCAATCGTTTTCCGAAAGACAATACCAAGGGCGCGACCACAAAAAACG
>JAGQOZ010000106.1 GCA_020426955.1 Planctomycetales bacterium | reverse complement strand
ATCATACATGGCACATTCGACCAGCGGTTTTTTGTGCCGCACGGCAGCGTCATTCATGGCGAACCGCTCTTCGAACAGCGGCGCACAATCAACCACCACATCCACGTCTCGAATCAAACGGTCTGCGTTGTCCACCGAAATGTTTTCCGGAACGGTGACGATGTCTAGCCGAGGATTCAAGTCCAGCAGTCTTTGGCGAGCGGAATCGACACGCGATGTGCCAAGCCGATCGTGAGTCATCAACAGTTGCCGATTCAGATCACTGGGCTTGATATTGCCGGCATGCGCCAAGACCAACCGGCCGACTCCCGCTGCGGCCAATTCGTACGCAACCACGCTGCCCAATCCACCGACTCGAGAAATCAGCGCCGTGGAACCTTTTAGCTTTTGTTGACCGGCTTCGCCAAAATCGGGAACCCAAAGCTGCCATTCGTAAATCGCTTTTTCTTCGTCGGATAGAGGAAGTGGTTGCATGAGTTTGATTCAGGTTGGGGGTTGCATGGAAACAGGACTGAGTGTTTAACCGCCGCTGATGGCCGACACCAAGGCGACTTGATCTCCGTCTGTAAGCGGTTGTTGGAGCACGTCGCCACTGCACTGTTGGTCATTGATGCAGATGATCAAGGATGGCAGAAACCGGCCGTTTTGGTCCAGCGCGAACTGACGAAACGTTGGCGAATGTTCCTTGTCCAAGCACGAAATCAACGCTTGGACGTTGGCATTGGGCGGCAAATCAATGATAGTTTCGGCCAGTCCTAAAGCAGCTTTTAATTGCGTGGTGAATTGAACGGTAATCTTCATTCAGAAACCTCGGCGGACGCGGATAACGAATCGGGCGATTCGTCCGTAACATCGTGGATTTTTTTTTGGTGCAAGCGAAAGATGCGATCACCCAGGATCTTCGCTTCGGAGCGACTGTGTGTGATGTGTAACGCGGTAAAGCGAGCGACCGACTGGACTCGGCGAATCACATCGTACAGCGTTTGACGAGTTGTTTCGTCAAGGGCGCTGAGCGGTTCGTCCAGCAGAAGAAATTTCGGGTGAAACGAGATCGCTCGGCCAAGTGCCACACGCTGCCCTTCACCGCCGCTCAGTCCCTGCGGTTGGCGTTGCAGCAGGTGTTCAATTTCCAGCAGTTCCGCAATTTCGTGAACTCGTTCCTTGATTTGGACCGACTTCCACTTGCGAATCTCTAATGCAAATGCCAAGTGATCAAAAATGGTCATCGTCGGAAACAACGCCGCATCTTGAGGTACGTAGCCGATGCCTCGTTCTGACGGCCGCAGACGGGTAACTTCTCGTCCACCCAAGCGGATCGAACCCGACTGTACTTTTCGCAGACCGCAGATCGATTCCAGCACGGAAGTCTTACCGCATCCGGTGCGGCCCATCAAAACCGCGAATTCGCCCTTCTGCACTTGAAAGGAAACGTCTTGCAACTGAAAGCCGGGATAACGAATGCACAGATTCTGAACTTCGATCACGACACGTACCAACAAGGACTTAGGGCGGAAGCGCCAAATGAAACTCTTCAGGATAGCCTACGAATGAAAAAATCCAAGGTGCCTTGGCATGAATGGCCTGCAATCACTTGCGTTGTGTCACGGGGCGATTGAAACGAGGCCAGCTATGTGCGATTGAAACGAGGCCACTTTTTTGACATCCGTTCTTTTGGATGCCGTCTACGTTATTGTCAGCGTCAGAACCGGTGGGCGCTTTGGCCTTGTTTGGATCTTTTTCGATTTCTTCGGATCCGGTGGGCGCTTTGGCTTGGGTGGCCTTGTTTGAGCCGTTGTTCGCGTCAGGTTCGTCGTGTTGCTTGCGGCAGCGATCGTTCAATCGGTAGCTGCGAGCGTTCTCGATGGTGATAATCTCGGCACAGAAAGCGGCAAACCAATCGGTTTAACAAGGCGATCTGGATTACGATTCTAGGACGCGGCATCGTCAGTCACCAAAGGCAATTCGAGTCTTCTACTAGTTGGTTGCAGTTGTCGTACCGAGCGAATCGAGATGAAATTCTGCCGACCAACGAAGAAGGCGCTATACTGGAAGCGAACAACGAAACGGAAAAGCTATTCGCATCGCATGGGACGAATGCAAACCCCTGTCAGGCAGCATCAAAGGCCTTGCCACGATGACTCGGCATCCCACCAGTTTCGAAGAATTCGTGAAAGACGTTGCCACGCAAGACGCCCAGATTGAAACACGAACTCGCGTGGTTACGCTCGTCAACTCAACTCATCTCAACCTGACGACCTATTTCCAACCACATTGCGGCTACGAGTTTCGTATTTGAATGACAATGGCACGAAGCTTGTACAATGAACCTTGAAAATATCACCGCTCAAACGGCGATGGAAAAACAACTGCAGCAATCTCGCAAGATGGCTCAGCTAGGTGAGCTGATGTCTCGATTGAAAATGGCGTCGCCATAAATCGCGTCCTCCATTCGACTCGAGACATTTCGCAATTCAGCTTTGCGAACAAGTTTGACTCTATTTGCAACGACAGATACTTCGTGTGTTAAGGGATGGCATTTGCAATCCGTATTGACGTGGTGTTTCTATGGATTGTCTGTTTCGGCGGGCCAGAGTGCGGGACGAGGCCCTGCTGGAAAATGAGGCATGCCGTCAATGTCAGCAGCCGAACCAGGACGCGCATCCGCGTTGTGACTGCCCGGGGCCAGCGGTTGATTGATTTGCGGCAACCAAGCTTCATGTTCGCGAATCACGTGGGCATAATGCGTATCATTCGCCAGGTTTTTGAATTCGTGCGGATCATCGCGGTGATCGTACAGCTCTTTTGTGCCATCGGCGTAGGTGATGAAGCGAAAGTGCTTGGTGCGAATCGCGTGGTTGTGTTGCCCGAACGTTGTAATCGCCGGCCAAGCTCGTACGGCTTCCGGGTTTGACAATTGCGGTCCCAAGCTATGCCCCTCTAGGCCTGTAACCTGACGAAGATCACACAAATCGATCAAGGTGGGGAACAAATCAATCAAACCCACCGGTTCGTCGCAACTGACGCCTTGGGACATGCCTGGAGCAGAAACTAGCAGCGGAACCTTGGTGGAAACTTCCCACAAGGATCGTTTGCCCCAACGTTGTTTGGTGCCCAAATGGAAACCATGGTCGGTCCACAGAATGACAATCGTGTTTTCGGCATAGTCACTCTGCTCCAACGCGTCCAGAATCTTGCCCACTTGTGCGTCCACAAAGGCGGTACACGCCAGATAGGCCTGAACCGCTTTCTTCCATTGATCATGCTCTAACATCCATTGATGCCGGGGTGCCACAGCGCTCCAGGACAAGTCATGGCCATAGGTTGGCACATCGTTCAGGTCATTCGACCGATGATCTGGCAACTGAATTTGTTCTAAAGGAAATTGGTCGAACCATTCTTGCGGAGCGTACAGCGGCACGTGAGGTCGATAGAAACCGCAGGCCAAGAAGAAAGGTTGATCATGCCGAGTCTTCAACTGCTGGACTGTCCATTCGGCAAGTTTCTGGTCCGGCATTTGGTCAATTCGATCGGGAAACGGCCCCCAATCCCAAAGCGGGTTCATGTGCGTGCAATTCAGACCAACTTGTGGCCTTGGTCCAAAACCGCCGAAGTTGCCGGCATAGGTTTGAAATTCGCCGTTTCCTTCGACATGAAAGATTTTTCCTGCGCCCAGAGTCTGATATCCATGATTGGCAAAATGCTGAACTAGCGTCGTAGCATTCTTTGTTTGTTCGCACTGTCGTAATCGAGGCCCCAAATAATAGATCCCGGAACTGGACGGCAGCACGCCGGTCAACAGACTGATACGAGAAGGATTGCAGATAGGTGCTTGGCAATGCGCGTTGGTAAATTTGACGGAACGTTCAGCGAGTCGATCCATGTTAGGCGTTTTGGCCTGCGGATGACCGCCGTAACACCCAATCCAATCATTCAAATCATCAACCGCCAAGAACAAGACATTGGGACGATCTTCTGCGATTACAGGACGGTCAACCCAGAAGCACAGTATGGTAAGACCGATTGTCAGTAAGCGAATTCTGCGCATGGTCAAAGCCTTTTTCTATTGTCCAAAGGGGCATCAACGGGACATCGTTGAAATCAACATTCTAACTTGCCAGGTGTTTTCTCGCTACATTGCGCACGAGCGACGCAGTAGGTGAACGACGTCGTGGACAAGGTGACGAGACCTTTCAAACGCAGGCTAGAACATCGCTAACGGAAACCACAGTAGCCGCCGGCCCACGAAGAATGCGTGCATGGCACCAACTGAACCTGGAACCACTAAGGGAGTGCAGAGCGGCTTTGCGCGAATTTGCGGTGAAACGATTGAGGCATGGCAACAATCATTTGCTTGGAAACGGGATCGAATTCGGCGTGACAAACACCGTCGGGGCCAAACGGACGCACACCCACTTTTTTTTGCAACGCGGCTTGAAACGCCTCCGCTGTTTCGTCTTCCGCCAACGAATAGAATTCGACATCAATCGACGTTCGCTCCTGCATGACCGACGTAATTTCGATCGTCGTGTCGTCGATCACTCGATACGTCAGCCCCAACGGTTGCAAGAACGCATGCAGCTGTTCGGCAATCGTCGCCTTTTCGCCGAAAAACGAAGCGACATCGGTCGGAGCGGTCCCCGCAAAGTGCAATGCGTACCAGTCCACCAAGATATTCAGCCCAGACTGCTGTTCGAATTCCGCCAAAACCTGTCCGAACGGCACTTCCTTCCAAACTCGGATCCGACCTTCTCGATCCAAATAGCTGCACGTCTGCCAGCCTGGCGTTGTGGCGAGCAAACGTGCGGGCAGGGAAACCAAAGCCGGATCATTTCGAGACTTCCGCAGTCGTTCTAAAAACACAAGGACTCGAAATTGCCCCAAGTCGGTTGCGGTCACCACCAAACCATCTCCGTCCAACACACACGAAGTTGCGAGCTCGCCGTTCGGATCGCCGTCGCTGATTTCGTTTGTGCTTCGATCCATGTAACTTTCCAACGCAATCATGTTCTGCACCCACGATGCAATTCGCTCCGCATCCTCCGGGCTTTTCGCCACATCCTGGACTGGAAACTTCTTGGAAAGCAGTCTTCCCGACGCGTCGTTAGCGGTGGAAATGACAATGTGGCCTTCGTACCGTTTCATCGCCAATTTCATTGGGCCGAACATGCGCTCCAGCACTTGGCGCACCGTCACGTCCTTTCCAATCACGTTGGCCGGTCGATCTGCGGCCACTTTGGTCCGCTCCAGCGCGTCGGGGAGAATCGTGATAGGAATAGTGGAAAAATCAGTCAGCATGCGTAACGCCTCGTTCAGAGGCACGGTTTTAATGTCAATGCCGGCAATAGAAAGATTCAGCAATTGATCCACTTCGACCGATTGCGGCACCGGCCGAGTCGACATCACTACTGTTGGTTCGCCTTCGTCCAGTTCCGCTTCTTCCGGATCGGGGCCAGCCACCACCGAGAACTCACTGGGCGCGTTGCCGGTCGAAGTCTGCAGCCACTCGGCAAAGTCCGATAGGTTATCTCGCGAACCAAGCTGCAGCGGCGAAGATGGATCTTCCGTCCTGTCGGTCAGCTGGTCCGGAGAATCCGTTTGAGTTTCCGGTGTTTCAGCAAACAGATCGTTGCCATCCAGATCCTCCAATGGATTGGCGGGCAGATTGTCGTCTTCCGATGTACCTTCGTCGCTGGATTCTGGATCATCATGGGCAACATCTTCGGGCGTTACCGAAGTGTTCGCGTCGGACGATTCGATGGAATTTGACTCCGGTTCTGCAACGTTATCGGTATCGTCTTGGCGTTCCGCAAACTGTTCATTCGCCTCGTCTTGTTCGAACGCATCGTTTTCTACCGGCGGTAACGGGACGATCGGCTTTTGAACTACAACTTCGTTCGAATCGTGCTGCCGCCCTTTGGCGACCCACAGTCCAGCTCCGACAGCAAACAGACCACCGAGCGTCAGACACAACACGCCCAACAGCATTTTCCACAGCAAACTGGACTTCGCCTGCAGACCCACCAAACCCAGAAGGACAGATCGCTGCAGGACCATTTCTTCATCCGCTGATTCCGGTTCGGCGGCGGCTTCTTCGGGAGATTCGGGCTGACGAACCGCTTCATCCTTGGTTTTCCAGCGTTGCCCATTAGCAATGGCCGCTACCAGATTTGCATGAGTTTGATCTGGATTCTCCAGCAAGTCATCCATTTGTTCAAAGGAATCTCGGGACCGCTGAATCTGTTCGGGCGAAAGGACCATACTTTCCGCTGGCGCCGATTCCAAACCATGGGCTGATTCTGGCACCATCACCATGCTCATGCATTTGGGACACGGGATGATTTGCCCCAGCACATCGGCGGATTTGATCCGCAAACGAGCTCGACACGTCGTACATACTATGTAAAAGGGCTCCACCGGCGCACCCACTGCTTCCAAGACTTCAGGGCATTTGTACCGTACGCAGTCGAATTTGAAGCTTGTGTACATAAACAGGTTATGACAACGGCCTCAAAACCCACCGCGAGACGTATAGAATCACGACGCAAGACATTGTCGCTGCATTTCCCAATTGTAGCTTGTCACGCCTATTGTGTCACAAACACCTGAGGCAAAGCCCAGTTACGGGAGGCAGCCGCCGCTCGAGTCGTCACCCAAATTTGAGTAGGGTCTTCGGGCGAAACAATCCAAATCAGTTTCTGCTCCGCTTCTGTGGGCGACACAACCGTTGTAACCGGATTTGCTCGCATCACCAACCCGGTCAGGACTTCGGCCACGGTGCATTGCTGGGCAGAAAAATTTCGAATTTGCTGGTTCCGAGTAATCCCTTCCAGCTGCAAATCGGTTCCCTTGATAACGATAGAAAACGGCTCGATCCCCTTTTGCCGCAAGGCTTCTTCCAAGTCTTGCAACGCGAATTCCAGTGACTGTTGCGCGAAACTGAAGTCAATCTGGGCGACCAAAATCTGGTCCAACGAAGCTTCCCTTTGGTCCGAATTTGGTTCCGCCGTGGGTTGCCCGCCACTCAAGGCCAATCTCAGTTCGGTAGCCAGTAGCAGGTTATGCGCGGCCGAACGCGGAAGCACGCAATTGGCAACCACTTGTCTACCTTCTACGCCCGTTCGCGTCTGCCGCGCAATGGCGTCCAGCATCTTAGGAAGACGAACCGCCAATTTTTGCCAATAGGGCAGGGCAGGGGCATCGCGTAATTGCTGTCGCAACTGCACGGCGTCATCTACCAATCGTTGAACCAACAACTGGGAAACCGTTCGCAGATTTGCCTCTACGGAACAAACCAGTCGCAGTTCGGCAAAACAGATTCGATCCAGATGAACGCTCAACATCGCCGCTCGCGTATCATCACCCAAAAAATTCAACACGGTTCGGCGCAGGTCTAAGTAGGGTTCCGAAAACAGAAATCTGCCGTCGCTAATCAACATCGACGGCGCCACCAAAACGTTGACATGAAACTGATCAGAACTGGTAGCTCGCAATGCCTCTAGATCTCGTTGCAAGCCCAAATTCGTCCCCTGACTGATTTCGGCAATCTGCGAAGGCGATCCCACCACACACGTCTGATCATTCGGCTGAAATAGCTGTACTTCGGCTTGATGAAAAATGCGTCCCGTTTGTCCTTGGTCGGGTTCGCCCCAAGCGTTTACAGGGAAAGGTGAATCGGCTGATGCCACAATCTTGAGAACGGGTTCCGGCCGATTTTGTTCATCAAACGCATAGGCCAATACTAACGAATCGGCGGACTGCAATGAATACTGCAACACGCCTTCCCAGCGTTGCATGATTTGTGTGAATTCTGGGCCCAGACTGCTGACCAAGCGATCCCATTCACCCAGCTGAACTAACGATGCGGGACGAACCGCAATCAACAAAGGCGAACCGGATGGAATCCATTGCAGATTCAGCGAATTCCCCTTCACGGGACTGGCCCACAATGCTTGCGGATTGACAAGCGTTTCCGGCGAAGCGATTTCGGTACTTGCAGTGGGAGCTGTTTCTCGAACAGCCGGTTCGGACGTGACCGGTCTAACTTGCCGAGTCGTCTCGGCGGGAGTCGTTCCCGCCGGTGCCGTGTCTTGGATATTTCGCCAGACAATCGCTATAACCAACGCCAGCACCGCCAATCCGGCCGCACCCAGTGAAACAGGCACCAATCGGCTGCCTTGGTGCGGTCGACGCACTTGGCCGTCTGTGATTCGAACATCACCAACGGCAGTGCCAGTCGCACCAACGTCCTGCCGTGTGCTGGCGGAAACCAATGGGGAAATGTTGCTTGGGCAGACTGATTGGTGCGTGCGGATACGATCCGTTTTTTGTTCGTCCAACCAGCTTTGAAATGCTGGTGCGGTGGAACGTCGAGTGGCGGTGGTGTGATTATGCGTGGCGAAGGGTTGCAAATGTTCGGCCACCAGGGCGCAACTGGCCGTGCGAATCGAAGCATCTTTGGCCATCATGAATTCCACAACCGGCTGCAGTTCGGCTGGAGCGTTTGCCAATGCTTGCAAAGAACCAATTCGTTGGCCGGTATGCCCAATTCGCTTTTCTTCCAGCGTACCGCCAGCAAACGGAGGTAAGCCCGTCAGCAGTTCGAAAAACAAACACCCCAAGGCGTAGATATCACTTTTGGGCGATGGCAAAGCCGGATCGGTAAACAATTCGGGCGCACAATAGTCTGCCCAAGATTGCATGCGCCCCTTCTTGTCATCCTGGCCGACACGAATCACATCTGTCGTCAACAACGGTTCGCCGTGGAGTTTGACATGACCATCGTCCTGTAACGTCACGTTGGCCGTGGTGACTTGACCGTGCACCAAACCAGCTTGATGCATCGCATGTAGCCCCAAGGCCAGTTGCTGGACGATGGCTGCCGCGTCTTCGTAAGGGATCGGGCCGCCGCCCTCCAGGCATTCCGACAAGGAATCACCTGGCACCGATTCCGTGACGGCAATGATGCGGTCGCTAGAAGCAAGACTGGTGTAACACGCTGCCAAACTGGCATGCGAAACGGCCGACCAACGTTCTACCTGCGCACGTTGCGCCTGCACCTGTTGGTCGTCGACGGCACCGTTCCAGAAATGCAAAATAACCGGATGCTGAGTGGGCAAATGGATCGCGTGAAACCGTTTGGAAAATACGCTACTGACCGCTTTGTCCATGATGCGGTAGGGCCCAAAAACAAATGGCCCTTGCTTTTCCGCCAGCAGAAGATGAGCTTGATAGCGAGTGATCACGGCCTGTTCCAGCAACCATTCTGCCGCCACCGACGCGTTGGCATGTTCGCTGCCGGGCAGACGCGAGAAATGGTCTTGAAGTTCAGTCGAACGTTCAGCATCAAGCAGCTTGGAAGCGACAAGAGCTTCCCAAAACTTCGACAGCGAGCATTCGTTCGGCATGCAGTATCTTTCTCGCAGTTCTTCAGAACGTCTTACACGAATGAAACCATACTGTGACAAGTATGTGTCACACGATGCCGCAAAGCCAGAGCGACGGAATTATGGCCTATCGGCAGCCTGACACAAACCGGCATTTTGCAACACCATGGGTTGCTAATCCACAGAAAATTCCGCGAATTCAAAGGTTCGCTGACGCCGGACTTCAGTTCGCACAGCACTACCCCCTCCTTCAGAAGAGTCTTTTTGCACAACTTGGCGAGTCGATGCGACCTTGGCCAACGGAAACAGCAAACGACACACCTTTGAGAAAAGTTCTGCATCCATTTCGAGTACCGATTGCAATAGGAACTGATCGTGGTGTTGTTTCCAGTCTGCAAACGAAATAATCCCATCCGGAAAGCGCAGGGAACCGTTTGGGGCTTCCAGCAGCAGCGAATTTTGGATCAATTGCTGGATCGTTTGTTGCAAGATCCGCGTCCACTCGGCAATGACGGACAGAGCAAATTTTTCCGAAAGTATTCGGCGACGCAAAACTTCCGGAGCGACTTCGTATTCCGCTCGAACCGTTTCATAGATGGCTCGCATCAGTGCCGAATGCAGATCTGCAGGCAACAGCAGATTGCCGTTAGCAAGCTGAGCGATCACGACAATTTCCCATGGATCCGAACCGCCAGTTTGCTGCCAATGCCAACGAGCCCAATCGGCGGCGGACTCTTGCGGCGAACCAGGAAATTCAATCAGCGCATCGCACTTGCCGCTGGCATCGAATCGGACGAATTCACTTTCTGCGGCAGCTTCCACAAAGCTGGAGAAATCGGCATACCCCAACTGTCGCTCGGAAAACGAGCGGTCCAGGCTCATCATTCGGCTTTTCATATTCCCCAATTTAGCAGGAACGTGCTGCGAAATATTCTGAATGATCGCGCGCTGAAGCAAGCGAAACGCGGCATGGCGGTTCGGCAATAGTTCAGCCGCAACGGACTCGCGTTCTGATTCGGGCACCAGTTCGAAGCGCACCGATTTGCCGCTGGCAACCCAGCGGACATAGCCGTGTTCCAGCGCCAACTGCGCCAAGCCCTTGACGCCAAACGCCTCGCCGTACCGCTTGTACAACGTTTGCTTGGCCAAGACGGCCTGCACCTTACCTGTGGTTGCCGAATTGCCGGACATTCGCCGCACCGCATCTACAAACAGGTCCAGCAACAATGCCTTGATTTTTTCTGGAGTATCGGCGTTTCTGAGGTCGATGTCCGCTGACGTTTTCCGCTGAGCGCCAAAACCGGGGATCGAATCAAATTCGACCAGCCGGTCACAGAAACTGGCCGCCGCTCGAGACGCATTTCCTGGTTCGGCAATGATGGTGACGGTCTTTTGGTAACTTCGCAATCGCACTATCAAGGGCACAAAGTCGCTGTCGCCCGAGATCACCACAAACGAATCGATTTGCGGCTGAATGTGCGCCAGTTCGACCGCATCGACCGCAATGCGAATATCCGTTGCATTTTTGCCGTGCCCATTGAGCGCCACCATGTCGATCAATTCGAATCCCGCCGCCAACAATCTGGGCCGAATCTTGGGCTGAGTATCCCAATCCGCATACGCTCGACACACGGTCACTCGGCCCATCTGCTTCAAGAACCGCATCAACGCCGAATAATCCAAGGCGGAAGGACGAGACAGATTGTCTACGTCCACAAAGACAGCCAAATGAGTTTCGTTTCCGTCCACGCCACTGATCCAAATTCCAAGCCAGACTCATGTTTACGATAGTATACACACAAGCGGATTCAGATTTCTAGGATCGAACTACTGGACTTCCCAGCGTTTTGCCGCCGACCTGGCCACCAGCAAAAACGCCACGGTCATGGCCACCAACATCGCCAACTGCGGCACGATTGTCGCCACAGACTGTACCAACGAATGATTGGGATCGTCATACCAAAAGACATTCAGATAACCATCCAACGCCCAGCCATTAAACGTGAATTTGGACGTTTTTTGCATGAATGCGGGCATTACGAATCGAGGCACCATGCTGCCTCCCAGAGCCGACATGATCAAGATCACGACGGTGGAAACGCCGTTCAGTTGGGCGCGAGTTCGACAGATGGTGGCCAGCATGACCCCCAAAGCCGAAGCGGCCGCTGCCGTTAACACGGTCATCAATGCAAAGCCCACCGCATGATTCACGGTCCACAAATCCAAGCCGAACACCAGCCAAGCAAAGACAAACATGATGACCAACTGCACGACGCCCATGAGGCCATAGAACAGCCATTTTCCCAAGAGCAACTTTTGGCTGCTGCGAATGGCGCTCAACACGCGTTCCAGCGTGCCACTTTCCTCTTCGTCCAAAATCGAACCGGCTGCACCCGCGGTGGAAAACAACAAGAACATCACGCCAATTCCCGCTGCGTAATAGGCGGTCATGGACGAACGCTTTCGCTTGGCTTGATTCTGCTGTTGCGCGCGGTCCGTGTCGTCTCGAGCCTCACTGGCGCTGATTCGAACCAGTCCGTTCAACGCGTTCAAGCCGACGTCGGTGGCGTTCGTGTCTTCACTTTCGTCCGAATTTTCGTTGTTCGCCAGCGAAGTCGCATCTCTAAGTTGTTGCTGAAGTGCTTGCAGAATCGTCCGTTGCTGGTCTGTCAGAAACCAGCCAGCGTTCTGGTCCAAGAATTCAAATCCTCGCTCCATCATCAGATCCGGAGCAGCCGTGAAGGCCGAACCCTGCATGACACCTCCGATCATCGGTTTGGCCATCGGATTAGCGCCATCGTAAATCAATTCAATGGCGGGTCCTTGGCCCGCGAAATCAGGAAAATGACGTCCAAAGTCAGCCGGAATCACCAGCCCCGCGTTGTATTTCCCCGTTCGCACTTCCTGCCGAATGTCATCACGGTTTTTTGCTTGCGTCAATTCGCTTGGCCTTTGAACCGTCAACTCCAGCTCCGTGGTGCTCTGTAGCTGTCCCAACAGTGACTGACTGACTCGGCTTTCATCCAGATCCAACGCCACCACGTTTAGCTTTTGCACCGCGGATGAACCACCGCCTCCACCGCCACTCATGCCGACAAAGATCGCGGCAAAGATGGAAAAGAAAATGACCGGCAGGACAAACACCGTTCCCAAAGCCACTTTATCTCGAAGCAAATTCAACCAACTGACCCACAACAACGTACGCATCAGTCTCGCAGCTCCTTCCCAGTGAGGTGAATAAAAATGGCTTGCAACGAAGGAGCTTCTATTTGAACATCGCGAATTGGAACGCCCGCTTGTTTTGCTACGGCCAGCACATCGGCCAGTTCGGTCGCCACATTGTTCACTCGGCATACGGCCAAGTGCTGGTCAACTTCCCATGTTGGCAAAGATTCCGGCGCGATCGGTTGGGCACTCACAATGATCACTCGGCGCTGCAAACCGATGGTCGTTTGGCACAATTCGTCAAAGCTGCCGCTGGCCGCCGTCTTCCCATGGTCAATGATGGTAATGCGATCACTAATCTGTTGCGCCTCATCCAATTGGTGCGTGGTCAGCAGAATCGATGTACCTTCGCGCTGAAGCTGCTGCAGCATTTCCCAGATACGCTGGCGACTTTGCGGATCGACGCCCACGGTGGGTTCGTCTAAAAGCAGCAACTGGGGCCGATGCATCATACTGCAGCCGATATTCAGCCGCCGCTTCATACCGCCGGAATACGTTTTTGCCAAATCTTTGGCTCGATCCTGCAAGCCGGTCCACTCCAACACCCAGGCGGTTTGTTCTTGGATTTCGGTTCGCGCCATGCCTTGTAGCTCGGCAAAGCAGCGAAGATTTTCCATGGCATTCAAATCGGGATAGACCGCAATTTCCTGCGGGACTACGCCCAATCGAGCAAACGTGTGTTGGTCGGGACTGATGGCCGAACCACCTTCACAAATCGTCTTGCCGAACATTTCAATGCGTCCTTGATCCAAGCGAATTCGGCCCACGATGGATCGAATCAACGTCGTCTTGCCGGCTCCATTCGGACCCAACAGCGCCATGACTTCGCCCGCAAGAACGTGAAGATCAGCACCGCACAACGCGTGCGTGGAACCGAAACGTCGCTCGGCACCTTCCACTTGCAGAACATGCTGCATCCCCAAAACTCCTGTTCCCGATTCTGAACAATGTTTCTTTAACGTCCCCTTGTTCGCTGTGACGGGGAAAACCTTGGACACCCAATCCAAATTTTTTCTAGATCAAGTTCGCTGGGCGGAATTCGCTTATTCCACGATTCCGTGCACAGGTCCGGCTGCATTGATACTGGGAGCCTTATTTGCCGCACCGGCGAATTCGCGGTGCCGAAAACCGGGATTTGCTTGGAGCTGGTGAATCGACTGACGATCAGGAGTCGGATCGGTT